>NZ_JBIVHB010000005.1:87060-201108 GCF_044748965.1 Cupriavidus sp. NPDC089707 | reverse complement strand
ATCGGCACCATCGCGTCGATCGACTTCAGGCCGGTCTGCACCGGCTGGCTCACCGACTGACGTGCGATCACGCCCGGAGCCACCTTCTCGATCACGTCCGATTCCTTGGCGTTGATCGGGCCCTTGCCGTCGATCGGCTGGCCCAGCGTGTTGACCACGCGGCCCAGCAGTTCCTTGCCCACCGGCACTTCCAGAATGCGGCCGGTGCACTTGACCGTGTCGCCTTCGGAAATGTGTTCGTACTCACCCAGCACCACGGCGCCGACCGAGTCGCGCTCGAGGTTCAGCGCGAGGCCGAAGGTGTTGCCGGGGAATTCCAGCATCTCGCCCTGCATCACGCCGGACAGGCCATGCACGCGGCAGATACCATCGGTCACGGAAATCACCGTGCCGGTGTTGCGCACTTCAGCTTCGGCGCCAAGACCCGAGATGCGGGTCTTGATCAGCTCGCTGATTTCTGAGGGGTTCAGTTGCATCACAATGCTCCTAATTCTTCAATCCGTCGGACGGCCGCTCAGGCGGCGGTCAGCGCGGTTTGCATGGCTGCCAGGCGCGCACGCACGGAGGTGTCGAGCACTTCGTCGCCAACCTTGACGCTGACGCCGCCGATCAGGGACGGGTCCACCGCCACCTGCGCGTACAGCTTGCGGCCGAACTTGCGTTCGAGTGCGGCGACCAGGTCGTTCAGCTGACCATCTTCCAGCGGGAAAGCGCTGGTGATCTCAACGTCGGACGACCCTTCGCGGGCGTTCTTGAGCGCATGGAACTGTTCGGCGATGTCAGGCATCACCGACAGGCGGCCGTTCTCCACCAGCAGCTTGACGAAGCGGCGTGCCTCGTCGCTGACCGGGGACTTCAGCACCGACAGGAACAGTTCGGCCAGCTTGTCGCCGGGAACGTTCGGATCGTCGGCGACCGCCTTCATGTCGGCATTGGCGGCAACCTGCCCCATTTCCGACACCAGCTCGGACCATGCACCCAGGTTGCCTGCGCTCGAATCACTGGCGACGCGGAACAGCGCCTCAGCGTAGGGACGGGCAATGGTTGCGGTTTCAGCCATGATTAGAGCTCAGCCTTGAGTTGATTGAGCAGGTCGTTGTGGACCTGCGCGTTCACTTCACGCTTGAGGATCTGCTCGGCACCCTTGACGGCCAGCACGGCGACCTGGTCGCGCAGTTCTTCGCGCGCGCGGGTAACCTGCTGTTCGGCTTCGGCCTTGGCCTGGGCAATGATGCGTGCGGCTTCTGCCTGGGCGTTTTGCTTGATCTCGTCGGCCGTCAGCTGGGCGCGCTTCTCGGCGTCAGCGACGCGTTGAGCGCCTTCGGTGCGGGCTTCGGCCATGGCCTGGTCCACACGCTTGTTGGCGAGTTCAAGCTCGGCCTTGCCCTTCTCGGCAGCGGCGAGGCCATCGGCGATCTTCGTTGCGCGTTCGTCGAGCGCCTTCACCAGCGGCGGCCAAATGAATTTGGCAACAACCCACCACAGGATGAAGAACACGACCATCTGCGCAAAAAACGTTGCGTTCAGATTCATGGTGTGTTCCTTTCGGTAATCAAACTACAGATAAATGCACAAAAGGCGGCCAGGCTGGTGGCCCGCGCCGCCCGTCAGCATCATGCAGACCGAAAAGAATTACTTGATGACAGCCAGCAGCGGGTTGGCGAAGGCGAACAGCATTGCAACACCCACGCCGATCAGGAATGCCGCGTCGATCAGGCCAGCCAGCACGAACCACCTGGATTCCACCCGCCACAACACAACGCGCTGACGTGCGCAGGCTTCGATGTACTTGCCACCCATCAGGGCGATACCCAGGCAGGCGCCGATTGCGCCCAGGCCGATGATGATGCCGATACCGATGGCGGTCAGACCCTGGATGTTGGCGAGAAATTCTTGCATGACGACTCCTTTAATTTAGAGAGACTTAGAACCAAAAAATTAAAAAACCAAAAACCTAAAACTTTAAACCTGCGGCGATCAGTGGTGATCGTGAGCCTGGCCGATGTACACCAGCGTCAGCATCATGAAAATGAAAGCCTGGAGCAGAACGATCAGGATGTGGAAGATCGCCCAGACCGCGCCGGCAAGGACGTGGCCGACAAAGCCCAGCGCCGACAGGTCAGCACCGAACGTCCAGATGGAACCCAGCAGCGCGATCAGCAGGAACACCAGTTCGCCGGCGTACATGTTGCCGAACAACCGCATGCCGAGCGAAACGGCCTTGGCCAGGAATTCGATGAGGTTCAGGACCAGGTTGAACGGGGCCAGGTACCACTTGGCGCCGAACGGGGCCGAGAACAGTTCGTGCATGAAGCCGCCCGCGCCCTTGATCTTGAAGCTGTAGTAGATCATCAGCACCAGCACGGCGCAGGACATGCCCAGCGTGCCGTTCAGGTCAGCCGTGGCCACCGCGCGGTGGTGGGGCAGATGGATGTGGAAGATGCCCAGGACATGATTCAGGCCCGTGACCCAGTCCACCGGGATCAAGTCGATCGCGTTCATCATGGTGATCCAGCAGAACACCATCAGTGCCAGCGGAGCGATCCACGACCGGTCGCCGTGAATGATTCCCTTGGCCTGGTCGTCGACCATCTCGACGATCATTTCAACGAAAGCCTGGAAGCGGCCCGGCACGCCCGAGGTGACGCGGCGCGCGGCGGCATACAGGAACAGCACGGCGATGGCGCCGCACAGGACCGACCAGAACACCGTGTCATAGTTGATCACGGAGAAATCGACCACCGACGACTGCTTGCCGCCGACCGAGTTCAAGTTCTGCAAGTGTTCGGCGATATAGCCGGAGGGTGTCAGCACGTGTTCCGCGCTTTGGGTAGCTTCTGCCATTGTCGAGTCGAACGGTATATTGCGAAATCTTCAGGCCGCGCGCCGCTACTTCTGTGCAGCGCCCGGTACGCGTCTTGCATTGCCTTCGGCGGATTCGCCGGTCACCGCGATGCAAGAGGGTTTCCAACCTTGACCGTATCCAGTGTCACCGCTGTGAAACCACGGTGAAACCGCCACGGAAACATCTTGATATTCCGTTTCGGTGCCCCACCTGCGGATGAAGCACCTGTTTTGTGCAGCGGCCTAGCGCATTGCGAGGGCCACCACCCAGTAAGTCTTGAGCGCCAGCAGGAACGTGACCAGCATCGGTACCCAACGCAGATCCCGGTACAGCACCACCACCAGCACCAGCATGGCCACGGTGGCAAATACCTTGATCGCCTCGCCGAGGACCAGCCCGCCGATCGATGCACGATCCCGCGCGACCCACAGCCGGAACGCGAAGAATCCGCTCGGCACGAAGCACACCATGCCGCCGAACAGCGCCGACCAGCCGTACGGCCCCGCCTCTTTCCCGAACAACGCCCAGCACAATGCCGACAGCAGGGAAACGATCACCTGCGCCAGGACAACCTTGCCCGGGGTCATGCGCGAAGGACGCAGCGCGCGTTCTCCAAGCAGCTTCACCGCATCGGCGTGCGACAGCGGATCGACAGCTTCCTCTTCACGGTCTGCGCCTTCTTTCCAGTCGTCCCAGTCATCTTCCTGACGGGAACCAGCGCTGCGCTGCTGACGGTCTCGAACCACTACCTGCCTGCCTCATTCCAGGCCGGAACTTATCGGCCCGACCAGAATTCAAACCGCACGATTTTAAGGGGAACTACTGATTCGCGTCAATCTGCTTACAGTTAGCTTGCAGTGCATTGCGCACAACGGTTGCCATCACGATTGCATGATGACTTTCCGAAAATTGCGCGGCAATGACGTTTGACGTAATTGGATTGCGCAGCGGACCCTGCGCATGATGGTCGATTACCGGGTACGCTGCACGCATACCGATAATCGGTCCGGCCACTGCTGCATCGATGCAACAGTCATCCCTGCAATGGCCGGTTATCGCCCGCTTTTTCAGGCTGCCTGTTGCCCTTCGCGGGCCTCGCGCAAGCGCACGAGCACGCCCTCGAGCGCATCGTTGTTGCTGAAGTGGATGGTGAGCTGGCCCTTACCGCGCGCGCTCAGCTTGATCTGCACGGACAGTCCCAGCGCATCAGACAACTCTTCTTCCAACCGCGCCACGTCGCGGATGTTGCTGACGCCCTTCTGCTTGAGCGACTTCAGGTCGAACGGCTTGAGGGTGGATGCCACCAGCTTTTCAGTCTCGCGCACCGACAGCCGCTTGTTCACGACCTGGTTCGCCAGCGTGATCTGGTTGGCGCCGTCGACAGCGAGCAGCGCGCGCGCGTGGCCCATGTCGAGATCGCCCGCCATCAGCATGGTCTGCACCGGCGCCGCCAGGTTCAGCAGGCGCAGCAGGTTGGACACGGCGCTGCGCGAGCGCCCCACCGACTCGGCGGCCTGCTCGTGCGTAAACTTGAACTCGCGGATCAGGCGCATGATGCCCTGCGCTTCTTCCAGCGGGTTCAGGTCTTCACGCTGGATGTTCTCGATCAGCGCCATCGCGGCCGCGGCTTCGTCGGCCACGTCCTTGACCAGCACCGGCACCTTGTCCAGCCCCGCAAGCTTCGACGCGCGGTAACGGCGTTCGCCGGCAATGATCTCGTAGCGATCCGGCTCGCCCACGCGCCGCACCAGGATCGGCTGCATCAGGCCCTGGGCGCGGATGCTTGCAGCAAGCTCCTGCAGCGCGCCTTCGTCCATGCGCGTACGCGGCTGGTACTTGCCCGGCTGCAACTGGTCCACGTGCAACACGCTGGGCGCGCCCTCCTGCTTCGCGGTCTCGACGATCTCGGCGGGACCGCCCAGCAACGCTTCCAGGCCACGGCCCAAGCCCTTCTTCTTTGCCGGCGTCTTTGCGGTACTCATGGTCAATGCCTCCTTCAGCTTCAGCCCAGCTGCCTGACGCGCGCGATCATCTCGGCGCCAAAGTCCAGGTACGCCTTGGCGCCCTTGGATGACGGATCGAAGGCCACGCCCGGCATGCCATAGGACGGTGCCTCAGCCAGGCGCACGTTGCGCGGGATCAGGGTCTTGAACACCTTGTCACCGAAGTGCGATTCGAGCTGCGCCGACACCTGCTGCTGCAGCGTGACGCGCGGGTCGAACATCACGCGCAGCAGGCCGATCACCTTGAGCTCGCGGTTCAGGTTGGCGTGCACCTGCTTGATGGTGTTGACCAGGTCGGACAGCCCTTCGAGCGCGAAATATTCGCACTGCATCGGCACGATCACGCCATGCGCTGCGCACAGCCCGTTCAGCGTCAGCAGCGACAGTGACGGCGGGCAGTCGATCAGCACGAAGTCGTACTCGTCGTCGACTTCATCTATGGCCTGCTTGAGCCGGCGCTCGCGCTGATCGAGTTCGACCAGTTCGACTTCGGCACCAGCGAGCTCTCGGTTGGCCGGCAGTACGTCGTACCTGCCGGTCTCGGATTTCTGGCGCGCCTGCGGGACGCTGGCCAGGCCAACCAGCACCTGGTATACGCTGTGTTCCAGCGCCTGCTTGTCGATGCCCGAACCCATCGAGGCATTGCCCTGCGGATCCAGGTCGACCAGCAGCACGCGCTGGTCCTGCGCGGCCAGGCCGGCGGCGAGGTTCACCGTGGTGGTGGTCTTGCCCACCCCGCCCTTCTGGTTTGCAATCACGAATACCTTGGCCATATGCTCCTGAGGCTCCTGCGTCAAATCATCCGGCCAGCCTCTTGGCCGGCAGTTCGCGACGCTGCTTGCAGCGCCGCGGCGTAAGTCATGCGTGCGCGCCTGCGCGCCGCGACAGCACCACCAGGTGGCGCTCAGCATCCAGTCCCGGCACGGTGAGGCGCGGTACATCATCGACTTGCCAGTGGGCCATCAGCCCGGCGGCTGCCATCCGGTCCAGCTCAGCCTGTGGATAAACACCCTTCATGGCGATCAGCTTGCCGTGCGGCGCGAGCAGTTGGCCCGACAGGTTCACGAAGTCGGTCAGTTCGGCAAAGGCGCGCGAGGTGATCACGGCAAAGCCGTCTGCGTCTTCCAGCTTCTCCACCGGGCCCCAGTGTGCCGCGGCGTTGGCCAGACCAAGCTGGGCGCGGCACTGCGTCAGAAACGCTGTCTTCTTCTGCACGATGTCGACCATCAGCACCGACACGTCGGGACACGCTATCGCCAACGGCAGCCCGGGCATGCCGCCGCCGGAGCCGACGTCCAGCACCCTGCCCCGCGCGGGCATACCTACCTCTGCAAAACGCGCGGCGGCGGCCAGTGCGGGCACTGCAGCCAGCGAATCCAGCATGTGATGCGTAAGCATCTCATCAGGATGGCGGATTGCGGTCAGGTTATAGACGCTGTTCCATTTGCGCAGCAGCGCGAGGTAGTCGAACAGCCTGTCGATCTGTGCCGGTGCCAGTACCAGCCCGATCTCGGCGAGGCCGGCTTCAAGACGACGACGCTGCGTGGCGTCGTCCGTCATGGTGTGTCGAGCGCCCGCCACTCAGGCCGCCTCTTCCGAGGTGTCGCCAGCAGCCGCCGACTCGGCGCGCGTGCGGCCGAGCCCCTTCTTCTTCAGGTGTACCAGCAGCAGCGAGATCGCCGCCGGGGTCACGCCAGAGATGCGCGATGCCTGGCCCAGCGTTTCCGGGCGATGCTGGTTCAGCTTCTGGCTGACCTCGAAGCCCAACCCGCGTACCTCGGTGTAGTCGAGATTTTCAGGCAGGCGAGTCGATTCATTGGCTTCCAGCTTGTCGACTTCGGCAGCCTGACGGGCGATGTAGCCGTGGTACTTGATGCCGATCTCGATCTGCTCACGGATCTGGTCAGCCAGCATGGCATCGGCGTCGAGCGGTGCTTCGGGCGCATGGCGGCCGCCCTGCAGCGCCATCAGCGCCTCATAGCGGACTTCCGGCCGGCGCAGCAAGTCGGCCAGGCTGTACTCCCGCTCGATCGGCTTCCCCAGCAGCGGCACGGCGTCTTCCGGCGGAAGCATGCCCGGGTTCACCCACGTGCTCTTCAGGCGCTCTGTTTCACGTGAAACAGTATCGCGCTTGCGGTTGAAGGCATCCCAGCGTGCATCGTCAACGACACCCAGCTCACGGCCGATCTCCGTCAGCCGCATGTCAGCGTTGTCCTCGCGCAGGCTCAGGCGGAATTCAGCGCGGCTGGTGAACATGCGGTACGGCTCGGTTACGCCGCGCGTGATCAGGTCATCGACCAGCACACCCAGGTAGGCCTGGTCGCGGCGCGGCGTCCAGGCATCGCGTTCCCGCACATAGCAGCCGGCGTTGATACCGGCCAGCAAGCCCTGCGCTGCCGCTTCTTCATAGCCGGTGGTGCCGTTGATCTGGCCAGCAAAGAACAGACCGCGGATCGCCTTGCTCTCCAGGGATGACTTAAGGCCGCGCGGATCGAAGTAGTCGTATTCGATGGCATAGCCAGGGCGCAGGATATGCGCGTTCTCCAGGCCGCGGATCGAATGCACCAGCTCTAGCTGCACGTCGAACGGCAGGCTGGTCGAAATCCCGTTCGGGTAGAACTCGTTTGTGGTCAGCCCTTCCGGCTCCAGGAAGATCTGGTGGCTTTCCTTGCTGGCAAAGCGATGGATCTTGTCCTCGATGCTCGGGCAGTAGCGCGGCCCTACTCCTTCAATCACGCCGGTGTACATCGGCGAACGATCGAGACCCCCGCGGATGATGTCGTGCGTGCGGCTGTTGGTATGGGTGATCCAGCAAGGCAGCTGCTGCGGATGCTGCTCCGGTCGGCCCAGGAAGGAGAACACCGGCACCGGGTCCAGGTCGCCGGGCTGCTCTTCCATCACCGAGAAGTCGATGGTACGACCGTCGATGCGCGGCGGCGTGCCGGTCTTCAGGCGGCCCTGCGGCAGCTTCAGCTCCTTCAGGCGCGCCGACAGCGAAACCGCTGCCGGATCACCTGCACGGCCGCCGGTGTAGTTATCCAGCCCAACGTGGATCTTGCCGTCCAGGAAGGTGCCCGCGGTCAGCACCACGGCACGGCCACGGAAGGCAATGCCAACCTGCGTCATGGCACCAACCACCCTGTCGCCCTCGACCATCAGGTCATCCACAGCTTGCTGGAACAGCATCAGGTTCGGCTGATTTTCCAGACGGGTGCGAATCGCCTTACGGTACAGCACACGATCGGCCTGCGCGCGCGTGGCGCGCACCGCCGGTCCCTTGCTGGAGTTGAGGATGCGGAACTGGATGCCGGCCTCATCCGTGGCGGCCGCCATGGCGCCGCCCATCGCGTCCACTTCCTTGACCAGGTGTCCTTTGCCGATACCGCCGATAGACGGATTGCAGCTCATCTGACCCAGCGTCTCGATGTTGTGGGTCAGCAGCAGCGTCTGGCAGCCCATACGCGCGGCCGCGAGTGCTGCTTCAGTGCCGGCGTGACCACCACCGACGACGATGACATCGAATTCTTTTGGGTAAAGCATGGGACACCTCCTCCGGGAGGCTGCGGGAAAAACGGGAATGCGAAATTATAGCGGCAATCGACTGGCCGCCTTTCGGCCGACACCATGTTTCACGTGAAACATGGCGCTTGCGATACCTGCCCGTGGCCGTCAAGCGACGTCCTGGTGCACTGAAATGTTCCACGTGAAACAAAAACCGGGCACAAGGCCCGGCCAATGTTTCACGTGGAACAAGCTGCTCAGAGGCTGGAGCAGATATACGCTGCCACCAGCCCCGTCAGCTTGCCAAGGTCGCGCTGCAAGGTATCGAACCCGGCATTCCGCTCCCGCGTTTTCTCGTCCATATAGAGTGGGCGGCGGATCTCGATCTGCAGGCTGCTACGCCGTTCGGCAGGCCGCCCAATCTGGGCGATCAGTTGCACGCCTTTGTACGGGTCGTTGCGCGCCACCGTGTAGCCCATACCGCGCAACTCGCGCTCGACCAGATCGACCAGCCCCGGCTCGCAGGTAGTGCCATCCCGGTCTCCCAGCACGAAGTCCGCCAGCGGGTGCGGGCTGTCGATCTTCAGGCGCTCATAGGCGTTGTTCGGCATCGAGTGCAGGTTCAGGTGCCAGACCGCCCCAAAACGCCGGTAAGTGCCCTCCACAGCCTCGGCGAGCGCCACATGGTACGGGCGGTAATAGCGGTCCAGACGCCCCTGCACTTCCGCCACCGACAGCCGGCGGTCGTAGATCGGGGTGTTCGCATCGATCCGGCTCCACACCAGGCCGTAGCCCAGGCTGGTCTTCGGTCCCGGCGCCAGCGCCGTTGGCCACGGTCCGTCCAACTGATCCGGGTCGATATCGTCGGCCATTCGGTTCGGGTCGATATAGACACGTGGGAATGTCGCCGCCAGCAGCGTCCCACCTACTGCTGGCACCGCAGCCCACAGCGCATCGACATGCGTGTCTTCACCGCCGCGCAGCCGTGCCGCAGGAATGGCTGCGCCGAAATCAGCCGGGTACACGGTGCCGCTATGCGGCGAGTCGCACACCAGCGGCAGCGCCTCCCCTTCCGGCAGCCGCACGATGACCGGCGGCAGCGCGCCCTGGTTATTCGCTTCAGCCATGCCTCAGTCCAGCTTGATCTCGGCAGCCTTGGCCACGCGGGCATAGCGCGCCATCGCTTGCTGGATCTGCGCCTTGAACTGCTCCGGCGTGGTCGGCACCAGCGTGCCGCCCGACTCTTCCACCTTGCGCTTGAACTCGGGGTTCAGCATTGCCTTGTGGATGGCCTGGTTCAGCTTGGTGATGATCACGGGAGGCGTTCCGGCCGGGGCGACAATACCGAACCAGCCGCCATCGCCCATGTCCTTGAAGCCCAGCTCGGCATACGTCGGCACGTTCGGCAGCTGTGCCGAGCGCGACGCGCCCAGCACCGCCAGCGCGCGCAGCTTGCCGGATTTCACGTGAGGCAGCGTAGACGACAGGTTGTCGGTAATGGCATTGACCTGCCCCGCCACGGCGTCATTCAGCGCCAGGCCCGCCCCCTTGTACGGCACGTGCAGCAGGTCAATTTTGGCCAGCATCATGAAGTTTTCGATGTTGACGTGGCCGAGCGAGCCGGCACCCGGCGAGGCAAAGCTGTACTTGCCCGGACTGGCCTTGGCCAGGGCGATGAACTCCTGCATCGTCTTGGCCGGCACGCTCGGGTGTACGGCGAACACGCTGGGAATGGCAACCACGTTGGTCACCGGGGCGAAGTCCTTGATCGGGTCGTACTTCAGCTTCGGGTAAACAGCCGGGTTGGAGCCGTGCGTGCTGACCGTGGCCATGCCGATGGTGTAGCCGTCCGGTGCCGAGCCAGCCACCTGCTCCATGCCAAGCGAACCGCCGGCGCCGCCCTTGTTCTCCACCACGATGGACTGGCCCAACTCGCGCCCGGCGAATTCGGCCACCAGTCGCGCCGACAGGTCGGTCGATCCACCTGCGGCAAACGGCACGATCAAACGGATCGGGCGGGTCGGATAGTTCGCCTGTGCGAAAGCGCTGCCGGCAAATACCAGCGTGGCGGCGGCTGCGGCGCCCGACAGCATCAGCTGGCGGCGCGTCATCGTGGCTCGGTTCATGGGGCTTTCTCCTGTTGTTTTATGGGAAGGAACGGAGCGAGTGTCGGGCGTTTACCGGCTGCGCACAAACGACTATATTGCACGTTTGCATTACCAAAGATCATCCTGAAGGCGCCCGGAATATACCTTGGCGCATCCCGCAGGCCCGCCCTCCCCTCTCCTTGCCTGTACCCTGCCCCATGCGGCTGCGTTCCCCATCGATGTCCGAGTTGCATGCCTTTGCCGCCGCGGCAAAGCTGGGCAGCTTCACCCGTGCGGCGGACACGCTGTGCGTCACCCAGGGCGCGATCAGCCGGGCGATCGCCCGGCTGGAAGAACACTTCGGCCAGCCGCTGCTCCAGCGCAACGCACATCGGCTGGTGTTGACCGATGCCGGCCGGCAGCTGCTCGATGCCGTCGCCGAGCCGCTGGCTGCGATCGAGAACGCCAGCGCCGCGCTGCTGGCCGGCGACCGACGCCACCGCCTGACGCTATCGGTCGTGCCGACGCTTGCAAGCGTGTGGCTGGTGCCGCGGCTGCCGGATTTCCATCGGCGCTACCCGGAAATCCACCTCGACTTCGTTCCGTACCAGCGTGATGAAGATCTCTCGGGGGCTACACCCGACGCCGCCATCCTGGCGGGCGAAGCGGGCAAGTGGCCGGGTCTGCAGGTCGACTACGTGATCGGGCGTGAAATGGTTCCGGTCTGTCATCCGGACCGCGCCCGTGCACGCCGCGAGGCCGGGCGCTGGCAGACGCCGGCGGAGTTGTTGCAGGAACCCCTGCTCTATCACACGTCCGCGCCGGCCAACTGGCAGAACTGGCTGCGAGCGGCCGGCGTACCCACCGCTGCGCCGATGTTATCCACAGCGTTCGACCAGGTATCGATCTTGATCCAGGCTGTTCGTGCCGATATGGGGGTCGCGGTGTTGCAGCGATGCCTCGTGAGAGACGAAATTGCTGCGGGACGTGTTTTTGCGCCGTTTGATTTGCCGATTTCGCTGCAACGGGGCTATTTCTTGTGCGCGCCGCGAGAACGTCGTGACCATCTGGCGTTAAACCGGTTCCGCGACTGGTTGTTGGAGACTGCGCAGCAAGAAGCTTTCAAGGACACTCAAAAACATTTTCATGAAAAATAAACTCAGCAACATGCAGAGGTATATATTCTTTCTGCAAATATCAATGCCAGAATCATCAATTGAATCGATAGCAAAGGCAGATTCACGAAGTCCTTAATTTATTCAACGAATCAAAACGTATCCCACCCTGCGCCGCTACCTCAGACATCAGAAAACAGGGCTCCAAAACCACTTATCCCCAAAGTTATTCACATGAGAAATGAAAAAGGGCCCGCCTAAGCGGGCCCTCATTCATCCGGCTATCATCCTTATGGATTAAGCGGCCTTTTTCACCAATCCAAGATACGTTTCAATCACCTTCGGGTTCGCCGCCAACTCGCCGGCCGGCCCCTCCATCGACATATCCCCAGTCTCGATCACATAGGCATAGTCCGCTACCTGCAGCGCCGCCCGCGCGTTCTGCTCGATCAACAGCGTGGCCACGCCGGTCTGGCGCAGGTTGCTGATGATGTGGAAGATCTCCTTGACGATCAGCGGCGCCAGCCCGAGGCTGGGCTCGTCCAGCATCAGCAACTGCGGCTTGGCCATCAACGCGCGCCCCACCGCCAGCATCTGGCGCTCGCCACCCGATAGCGTGCCGGCATCCTGGCGCGCACGCTCGCGCAGGCGCGGGAACAAGTCGTAGACCACGTCCATCTGGTCCAGGTAGTTTTTCTCGCCGGCACGCTTGCGGCGGAACGCGCCGAGCAGCAGGTTATCCTCGACCGTCATCGACGCGAACAACTCGCGCTTCTCCGGCACCAGGCACATGCCGCGCGCGACGCGGCCCTCCACCGGGATGCCCGCCATGTCGTGGCCAAGAAAGCTGACCGCGCCGCTTGCCGAACCGATGACCGGCAGCGCCCCCATGATCGCATTGAGCATCGTCGACTTGCCAGCGCCGTTCGGGCCGATCACCGTCACGATCTTGCCGGCTTCCACCTTCAGGTTGGCGCCGTGCACCGCTTCCACCTTGCCGTAGCGGACGTGGAGGTCCTTCACTTCCAGAATCAGGCTCATGTCGCTTTCTCTGTCGCTCCGTTACTCCACGCCACCGAGGTAGGCTTCCAGCACGGCCGGGTTCTTCTGCACTTCCTCGGGCACACCCTCGGCAATGCGCGTGCCGAACTCCATTACCACCAGCCGGTCGGTCAGGTTCATCACGAAGTCCATGTCGTGCTCGACCAGCAGCACGCTCATGCCCTCGCCCTTTAGCTTGCGCAGAAGGTCGGCCAGCGCCTGCTTCTCCTTGTAGCGCAGGCCCGCCGCCGGCTCGTCGAGCAGCAGCAGCGCGGGGTCGCAGCACAGGGCGCGCGCGATCTCCAGGATGCGCTGCTGGCCCAGCGCCAGGCTGCCCGCCTCCATGTACATGCAGTCGGCCAGGCCTACGCGTTCCAGCTGTCGCTTCGCCTCGAACAGCAGCTTCTCTTCCTCGACCTTGTTCATGCGCAGGATCGCCGCCGAGACACCGCCTTGCGCGCGGAAGTCGCCACGCAGGTGTGCACCGATGGCAACGTTCTCCAGCACCGTCATAGTCGGCAGCAGGTGCACATGCTGGAAGGTGCGGCCAATGCCGCGCTTGACGATCTCGCGCGACGGCAGGCCAGAGATCACCTCACCCCGATAGCGCACCTCGCCACGCGTGACCGGCAGCACACCCGTCACCAGGTTGAAGGTGGTGGATTTTCCGGCCCCGTTGGGGCCGATCAGGCCGATGATTTCGCCCGCACGCACCTGGAAGCTGACATCGTTGACCGCAACCAGCCCGCCGAACTCCTTGCGCGCGGCACGCACGTCGAGGATCAGCTCGCCTGCCTCGGGCTTCTGGCGCACAGCCAGCGCCTCGGCTTGCGCCGGCGCCAGCACCGCGGGGCCCGACGGAAACAGCCGGCGCAGGAACGGCCAGATGCCATCGCGCGCGTATTGCAGTAACAGCACCAGCAGCACGCCGAAGACGATGATCTCGAAGTTGCCGTCGGCCCCGAGCAGCTTCGGCAGCACACCCTGGAGCACGTCCTTCAGGATGGTCAGGATGCCGGCGCCGAGCACCGCGCCCCACACGTGGCCAACGCCACCCACCACCGCCATGAAGAGATACTCGATGCCGTAGTTCAGCCCGAACGGCGTCGGGTTCACCGCGCGCTGCAGATGCGCGTACAGGAAGCCCGACACACACGCGAGGATCGCCGCCACCACGAAGATCACCACCTTCATCCATGCGGTGTTCACACCCATCGCCTCGGCCATCACGCCGCCGCCCTTCAGCGCGCGAATGGCACGGCCGGGGCGCGAGTTCAGCAGGTTCTGCGTCGCCAGCACGGCCAGCAGCACCACCGCCCAGATCAGGTAGAACATCGAGCGGCCGGACTGCAGCTCGATGCCGAACAGCGACAACACCGGGATCCCGCTGATGCCGTCATACTTGCCCAGGAACTCCAGGTTGCCGAACACGAAGAACAGCGACAGGCCCCACGCAATCGTCGCCAGCGGCAGGTAGTGCCCGGACATGCGCATGGTGATCAGCCCGATCACATAGGCCGACGCCACCGTGATCACCAGCCCCACCAGCAGCCCGAACCACGGCGACAGCCCGAACTGCGTGGTCAGGTACGCGGTACTGTACGCGCCCAGCCCCACGAACGCGGCCTGTCCGAACGATGTCATGCCGCCCACGCCGGTCAGCAGTACCAGCCCGATCGCGACGATGCCGTACAGGCCGATGTAGTTGCCCAGCGTGATCCAGAATTCCGGCGTCGGCAGCACCGGCAGCAGCGCCAGCACGACGATGAAGGCGAGCACCAGCAGCCGGTTGCGGCTTAGCCGCGCGCGGCTGCCGGCCTCGGCGCCGGTCGCGGCCGCCGCTTGCTTGTCGGTCAGCATGGTCATGGCTTATTCCTCCTCCTCGACATGCTTGCTCGTCAGCGAGCGCCACAGCAGCACCGGAATGATCAGTGTGAAGACGATGACCTCCTTGAACGCGCTGGCCCAGAAGGACGAATAGGATTCGAGCAGGCCTACCAGCAGCGCACCCAGTGCTGCGACCGGATAGCTGACCAGCCCGCCGACGATGGCGCCGACAAAGCCCTTCAGGCCCACCAGGAAGCCTGACTCGTAGTACACCGTGGTCAGCGGCGCGATCAGGACGCCGCACAGCGCGCCCATTGCCGCGGCCAGCGTGAACGACAGCCGTCCCGCCTGCGTGGTGCCGATGCCGACCAGGCGCGCCCCCAGCCGGTTCACCGCGGTCGCGCGCAGCGCCTTGCCCTGCAGCGTGCGCTCGAAGTAGAAGTACAGCGCACCAATCAGCAGCGCCGACACGCCCACCACCCACAGGCTCTGGCCCGAGACGCTGAGCGCGCCCACTTCGAAGCGCGCCTCCGAGAACGCCGTGGTGCGCGAGCCCTCCGCGCCGAACATCACCAGCCCCAGCCCCACCAGCGCGAAGTGCACGCCGACCGATACGATCAGCAGCACCAACGTGCTGGCCTCGGCCAGCGGCTGGTAAGCGAGCCGGTACAGCATCGGCCCGAGCGGGATGATGACCAGCAGCGTCAGCGCAATCTGCGCGACCATCGGCAGCGGCTGCGCGCCGTATTGCTGGACCACCCAGTGCACCGCCAGCGGGAACACCAGGTACTTGCCGGCCAGCACCGCCAGCCGCTGCCCCAGCGTGCGCCGCAGCTCGGCGCTGCGCAGCACGGTCACGGTTTCATAGACGAACGTCAGCGCGCCCATGGCCAGCAGCAGCCAGCTGGTCTGCGGCGCATGCCCGGCCTGCATCGCGGCCAGCGTCAGCGCGCCGTAGGCAACGAACTCCCCTTGCGGGATGAAGATGACGCGCGTCACCGAGAACACCAGCACAAGAGCCAGTGCCAGCAGCGCGTAGATCGCGCCCGAGGTGATGCCGTCCTGCGCCAGGATGGCGGCGATAGATAGGTCCATTGTCTCCCCGTATCGTTGGAATACCTGCCTGCTTCGAAGGGGGCCGACAGGGTGCTGCGCGCGGTGGGACGCGGTGGAATTTACGAAATGGTAAACGGGTTACCCATTGCGGAAATACTCGGCAACCCTAGGTATTGCGGTACGGCAGAAAAAAAGGCGCATGGCAAAACCCATGCGCCCTGCTTCACCCTTGCTTCCCTGTCACTCAGGAATTTTGTGCAGCGGCTTATTTCAGCAGCTTCCACTTGCCGTCGACGATCTGCACCATCACGCGTGCGCGCTGGTCGAAGCCGAGGTGATCGGTGGCGCTCATGTTCATGATGCCGTGCGACACTGGCAGGTTCCTGGTCTGCTCCATGGCGTCGCGCAGCGCCTTGCGGAATTCCTTGGTGCCGGGCTGGCCCTTCTTGAGCGCCTCGGGGATGGCGTGCTGCAGGATCAGGCCCGCATCCCAGGCATGGCCGCCGAAGGTCGAGACCTGGCCGCCGAAGGCTTTCTCGTAGGCAGTCTTGTAGGCCATGGCCGGCTTTTTCACCGGGTTGCTGTCGGGCAGTTGTTCGGCCACCAGCAGCGGGCCGGCCGGCAGGAACGTGCCTTCGCAATCCTTGCCGCAGACGCGCAGGAAGTCGGCGTTGGCCACGCCGTGCGTCTGGTAGACCTTGCCCTTGTAGCCGCGCTCCTTCAGCGTCTTGGCCGGCAGCGCCGCGGGCGTACCCGAGCCTGCGATCAGCACGGCGTCGGCGTTGGCGCTCATCATCTTCAGCACCTGGCCGGTCACCGAGGTGTCGGTGCGGGCAAAGCGCTCGTTGGCAACCACCTTGATCTTGCGCATCTCCGCCACCTTGGCGAACTCCTGCGCCCAGCTGTCGCCATAGGCGTCCGCGAAGCCAATGAAGGCCACCGTCTTCACGTTGTTGTTGCCCATGTGCTCGGCAATGGCAGTGGCCATGTGCGAGTCGTTCTGCGGGGTCTTGAAGACCCAGGCGCGTTTGGCATCCATCGGCTCGATGATGCGGGCCGACGCGGCCATGGTGATCATCGGCGTATCGTTCTCGGCGACCACGTCGACCATGGCCAGGGAGTTTGGCGTCACGGTGGAACCGACCACCACGTCAACCTTGTCTTCGCTGATCAGCTTGCGGGTGTTCTTGACCGCCGTGGTGGTGTCGGAAGCGTCGTCCAGGACGATGTACTCGATCTTCTTGCCCGCGATTTCCTTCGGCATCAGCGTGAAGGTGTTCTTCTCCGGAATACCCAGCGATGCCGCCGGACCCGTTGCCGACACCGTGACCCCAACCTTGACCTGCGCCTGGGCGGCACCGGCAACCAGGCAGGCCGCCGCGATTGCCAGCAGGCTGGCGCGCTTGAAATCCATCTTGTCTCCTTCGGTTCCTGAAACGGAAAGGCATCCGTCCAACGTCCACCGGCGGATGCCCATTCATTTTTTTCCGACCCCTCGGGCCTGACGCAGGCACATCGCCGGCACCTGCGCTACTGCCAGGAACGATGACACATCGTTCCCCATTTCCCGTCCACGCCGAGAACCCGCTCGCCCCTGGCGAACCGGCCCTTCACCCCGGAATTGACGCTTCTGTCATTCGCCGACCGCGCGGTCGGGAATGCGAATCGAGTCTATCACAGCGACTTGACGCGAAAAGCAGGATTAACCCGCATCAAGCGCCGCGCCCAGTCGCTCAGCGCGCAAAGGCATCCCACGCCGTCTTCAGGATCAACGCGCTCACCACCACGATAAACACCTTGCGCACGAACGCGCTGCCATGGCGCAACGCCAGCCGGCTGCCCACCTGGCTGCCGGCGACATTGGCCACCGCCATCACCAGCCCCAGTTGCCACCAGATATGGCCCTTGCTGGCGAGCAGCAGCAACGCCGCCAGGTTGGTGGCGAGGTTGACCAGCTTGGTCGACGCCGCGGCGTGCAGGAAGTCATAGCCGAACACGCGCACGAACACGATCATCAGGAAGCTGCCGGTGCCGGGGCCGAACACGCCGTCGTAGAAACCGAGCACCGCGCCGGCAAGCAAGGCCGCGAACCGTTCGCGGCCGCCTTTCAGCGTCGGCGCATGCTCTGCCCCCAGGTCCTTCTTGGCCAGCGTATACACCAGCAGCGTCACCAGGATGAACGGCAGCGCCTTGCGCATCGGCTCGGCCGGGATCATGGTCAACGCCCACGCACCGGCCATCGAGAAGACAAAGGCCGCCACCACCGCCGGCGCGGTCGCGCCCCAGTAGATGCGCACGCTGCGGCCGTAGCGCAGCGCGGCGTTGGCGGTGCCGGCGATCGAGCCTACCTTGTTGGTCCCCAGCAGCGTTGCCGGCGCCATGCCGGGATAGGCGGAGAACAGCGCCGGGATCTGGACCAGGCCGCCGCCGCCGGCGACCGCGTCGATCATGCCGGCGAGAAAGGCGGCAACCGCCAGGAATGCGAACTCCATCATTGCGGGAACGGGAAAAGGAAAAACGGGAGGAGGAAAGACGAGACGCGTCAGCCTCGGCTCAGCCGAGCACCTTGGCCGCCGGCACCAGGCTGCGCAGCCACATGCCGCCGGCATGCGGGGCAAAGCCGGGCGGCGCGCCGCCGTGCGCGCCGGCCAGCGCCGGGGTGAGCAGCGCATGGCGGATGCCATGGGCGCGCCCCCAGTCGGCCAGCGTGTCGCAGCTGGCGTCCAGGCAGGCGCGGGCCATGCCGGCATCAAGGCCGGGCCGTACCCACCATTCCGTAGCCAGGGCGGCCAGACCGGCCAGCTCCAGGCTCGGCACCAGCACCACCGGCAGGCAAGCCAGCACATCGTCCGGCGCGGCGCCATGGGCCAGCAGGCAGATCCCGCGTCCGGACTGCGCCAGCAACGCATCCAGCATCAGCCGCCGTGCCCTGGCCGCCGGCACCGGCATCGGCTGCACGGCTGCCAGCCAGGCCTCCAGCATGGCGCCGTCGGCACTTTGGCCCGCGCGTACCCACAACTGCGGTATGGGGCGTTGCGGCGCGGCGTCGGGACGATCCGAGCTGTCCGGTGGCGGCGGATCTTGGGAATCAGGGGGATAGGCAGGCATGGCGGGCAACGGAAGCGCCCGCATTGTCGCATGCGGCGGGGAGTGGAGTGATGCCAATCCGGCATGGCTGCCCCAAAATGAGGCGAGCGCGGCACAGAGGGGGAATTGAGGGGCTTACTGCCGTGGGCGAAGCACCAATGAAAAAAGCGTTGCCGAGGATCACCCGGCAACGCCCTTTATTTTATAACGCTGCTACCCGACACCGGGTGCGCGCCTGTCGTCTCCTCGCTTCCGCCTCCATTTAACCTGCGAAAACCGTATATGGAATGTAACGAAGCGGTGCACCGAGGACAAGCTAGAAAAAACCCTAGCCCCAGATTCGGGCATGTCGCCCCACGATCACTCGTGCTTGCGACCAAACCGGGCCAGCAGTTCGCCCATGATGCCTCGGCGGAAGGTCAGCACGCAGATCACGAAGATCACCCCGGTCACCATCGTCACCGACTCGCCCAGCGTGTTGAACCACTGCAGGCCGGTGGCTGAAGCCAGGAAGCTGCCGATGTCGCCCAGCTTGTTCTCCAGCGCCACGATCACGAAGGCGCCGACGATCGGGCCCGACAAGGTGCCCAGGCCGCCCACCAGCGTCATCAGGATCACCGAGCCCGACATCGACCAGTGCACGTCGGTCAGGGTCTCGAAGCCCAGCACCAGCGCCTTGATCGACCCGGCCAGGCCCGACAGCGCGGCCGACAGCACGAAGGCCGTCAGCTTGAAGCGGTCGACATCGTAGCCCAGCGAAATCGCGCGCGGCTCGTTCTCCTTGATCGCCTTCAGGATCTGGCCGAACGGCGAGTGCACCGTGCGCACGATCAGCGCGAAGGCCGCGACCATGATCACCAGCGCCACGTAGTACAGCGTCAGGTCATCCGACAGCGGCAGCACGCCGAACAGCTTGCCGCGCGGGATGCCCTGCAGCCCGTCCTCGCCGCCGGTGAACGGCGCCTGCAGGCAGATAAAGAACAGCATCTGCGCCAGCGCCAGCGTAATCATCGAAAAGTAGATGCCCTGTCGGCGGATCGCCAGCGAGCCGACCACGTAGCCGATCAGCGCGCCGGTGGCCGTGCCCAGGATCAGCCCGATCTCCGGCGTTACGCCCCAGACCTTCATGGCATGGCCCGCCGCGTAGCCGGCACCGCCGAAGAAGGCCGCGTGGCCGAACGACAGCAGCCCGGTATAGCCGATCAGCAGGTTGAACGCGCACGCAAACAGCGCGAAGCACAGCACCTTGAGCACGAACACCGGATAGGCACCGGCCAGCGGCGCCACGATCAGCGCCAGCAGCAGCAATCCGTACAACAGTTTCTTCTGCACGCCCTGTCCCTTTCCTGCCTGGCCCGCGTTGGCAGCCACCGCGGGCTGCGTCGATGATGTGGTTGGTACGCTCATCACTTCTCCTTCCCGAACAGCCCGGCCGGGCGCAGCAGCAGCACGATCACCATGATGAAGAACACCACGGTCGACGATGCTTCAGGATA
Source organism: Cupriavidus sp. NPDC089707 (assembly GCF_044748965.1). NCBI lineage: Bacteria > Pseudomonadati > Pseudomonadota > Betaproteobacteria > Burkholderiales > Burkholderiaceae > Cupriavidus > Cupriavidus sp. NPDC089707. The sequence continues at coordinate 181,050 of NZ_JBIVHB010000005.1, read as the reverse complement.
GAACACCTTGGTCAGGCCCTCGACCACGCCCAGCCCCAGGCCGGTCAGGATCGAACCCATGATCGAACCCATGCCGCCGATCACCACCACCGCGAACACGATGATGATCAGGTTCTGCCCCATCAGCGGCGAGATCTGGATCACCGGCGCGGCCAGCACCCCGGCAAACGCGGCCAGCGCCACGCCGAAGCCGTAGGTCAGCGTCACCATCAGCGGCACGTTGACGCCGAAGGCCTCGACCATCTTGGGATTCTCGGTGCCGGCGCGCAGGTAGGCGCCCAGCTTGGTCTTCTCGATCACGTACCAGGTCGCAAAGCACACCACCAGCGACGCCACCACGACCCATGCGCGGTAGTTGGGCAGGATCATGAAGCCCAGGTCCGTCGCGCCCTGCAGCACGTCCGGCGTCGAATACGGCAGCCCTGACACGCCGTAGGCGGAGCGGAAGATGCCCTCGATCACCAGCGTGATCCCCAGCGTCAGCAGCAGGCCGTAGATGTGGTCGAGCTTGTAGATCCAGCGCAGCATGGTCTTCTCGATCACCACCCCGAGGGCGGCAACGACCAGCGGCGACAGCAGCAGCATGACCCAGTAGTTGAGCCCGGCGTACTCCATACCCATCCAGGCCAGCACAGCACCCAGCATGAAGAGCGCGCCGTGCGCGAAATTGATGACGTTGAGCAGGCCGAAGATGACCGCCAGGCCCAGGCTCAGCATCGCATAGAAGGCGCCGTTCACCAGCCCCAGCAACAGCTGGGAAAGCATGGCAGGCAGGGGAATTCCAAAGATGTCCATGAGCGTCAATTGCTGGTGGTGACCCCCCTCTCCCGTGCGCGGGAGAGGGGTTGGGGGAGAGGGCCGGCGCGGAAGGGGCTGCCGACTTCAACACCGGCGCATGCGAGCCTCAGGACCGCTGCCGGAAGTTTGATTGCGCCGCGCTCCTGCCTGCGCCTGCCCTCTCCCCCTGCCCCTCTCCCGCAGGCGGGAGAGGGGAGCAAACCGTCGCAGTGTCGACGGCTCTTACTTCTTCAACATCGCGCACTTCGACTCGGCCACCGTCGTAAATGCCTGGTCGCCCGGGATGGTCGCCACCACCTTCAGGTAATCCCACGGCTTCTTCGACTCGGCCGCGGTCTTCACCTGCATCAGGTACATGTCGTGGATGCCACGGCCGTCCTGGCGGATATAGCCCTTGGTATAGAAGTCGTTGATCTTCATCTTCTTCAGCTCGGCCATGACCTTGTCCGGATCGTCGGTCTTGGCTGCTTCCACCGCCTTCAGGTAAGTGCTGGCCGCCGAATAATCCGCGGCCTGCAGGCTGCTCGGCATCTTCTTCATCTTGCCGAAGAAGCGGTTGGCGAACTTGCGGGTGTCATCGTTCATGTCCCAGTACCAGCTGTCGGTCATCAGCAGGCCTTCGGTGTTCTTCAGACCCAGGCTGTGGATGTCGTTGATGAACATCAGCAGGCCGGCGATCTTCATCGACTTGGTGATGCCGAATTCCTTGGCCGCCTTGATCGAATTGATGGTGTCGCCGCCGGCGTTGGCCAGACCCAGGATCTGCGCCTTGGACGACTGCGCCTGCAGCAGGAACGACGAGAAGTCGGACGCCGACAGCGGATGGCGTACCTGCCCCGCCACCGTGCCGCCGTTGGCCTTCACCACCGCGGCGGTGTCGCTTTCCAGCGAGTGGCCGAAGGCGTAGTCAGCGGTCAGGAAGAACCACGACTTGCCGCCCTGCTTGACCACCGCGCTGCCGGTGCCCTTGGCCAGCGCCACCGTGTCATAGGCGTAGTGCACCGTGTACGGCGAGCACTCTTCGTTGGTCAGGCGCGCGGTGCCGGCGCCGATGTTGATGTAGACGCGCTTCTTCTCCGAAGCGACCTTGTTCATCGCCAGCGCGGTGCCCGAGTTGGTGCCGCCCAGCAGCATGTCCAGGCCCTGCTGGTCCATCCATTCGCGCGCCTTGGAGGCGGCGATGTCGGCCTTGTTCTGGTGGTCGGCGGAAACAATCTCGATGGGCTTGCCCAGCACCTTGCCGCCGCGGTCCTCGATCGCCATCTTGATGGCTTCCAGGCCGCCGGGACCGTCGATGTCGGCGTACAGGCCAGACATGTCGGTGATATAGCCGATCTTCACAGTGTCGCCGGATACCTGCGCGGCAGCGCCGAACGAAACCGCACCCATGGCAATAGCCGCCATCGCGGCCGCGAGCCGAGTCTTTTTCATCTCTTTGTCTCCTGATTTGCGGCGGCGATGCGCCACCCGTTCCTGCCAAACAGCAATCAACGATCCGGGTATCGTTCAGATCCCGGGATCAGACCCCGAGCAGTTCATGCAGCACCGGCATCTTTGCCTGCAGTTCGCTGGCATCGAAGCGTTCGACGATGCTGCCGTGCTCCATCACGTAGAAGCGGTCGGCCAGCGGCGCGGCGAAGCGGAAGTTCTGCTCCACCATCACCACCGTGTACCCCTTCTGCTTGAGCATCCGGATCATGCGCGCCAGCGCCTGCACGATCACCGGCGCCAGCCCTTCCGAGATTTCATCGAGCAGCAGCAGGTTGGCGCCGGTGCGCAGGATGCGCGCCACCGCCAGCATCTGCTGCTCGCCGCCCGACAGTCGCGTGCCCTGGCTCTGGCGGCGCTCCTTCAGGTTGGGGAACATTTCGTAGAGTTCGGCCTCGCTCATGCCGCTGTTGCGTTCACCCGCCTTGCCTTTGAGCTGCGGGGGCAGCAGCAGGTTCTCCTCGCATGACAGGCTGGAGAAGATCGCGCGCTCTTCGGGGCAGTAGCCGATGCCGTAGTGCGCGATCTTGTGCGTCGGCAGGCCGATGGTCTCGTTGCCGTTGACCTTGATCGAACCCTTGCGCGCGCCGGTCAGGCCCATGATCGCGCGCAGCGTGGTGGTGCGGCCCGCGCCGTTGCGGCCCAGCAGCGTCACCACTTCGCCGCGGTTCACCGTGAGGTCGACGCCGTGCAGGATGTGCGATTCGCCGTACCAGGCCTGCAGGCCCTTGATTTCGAGTGCGGGTGTGTTGTTCGTGCTCATCGTATCGTCCCCCGCTTCAGTGCGCGCCTTGCAGCTCGGCATCGGCCGTGCCCATGTAGGCCTCCATCACGCGCGGGTCCTTCGACACCTCGGCGTAAGGCCCCTCGGCCAGGATCGCGCCACGCTGCAGCACGGTGATCTTGTCGGCGATCGACGAGACCACGCTCATGTTGTGCTCGACCATCAGGATGGTGCGCCCTGCCGAGACCTTCTTGATCAGCTGCGTGACGCGGTCCACGTCCTCGTGGCCCATGCCCTGCGTGGGCTCGTCGAGCAGCATCAGCTCGGGCTCCATCGCCAGCGTGGTGGCGATCTCCAGCGCGCGCTTGCGCCCGTACGGCAGGTTCACCGTCAGTGTCTGCGCGAACTCGGTCAGCCCCACTTGCTCGAGCAGCTCCATGGCGCGGTCATTGAGCACATCGAGCGAGCGCTCGCTGCGCCAGAACTGGTAAGCGGTGCCAAGCTGGCGCTGCAGCCCGATGCGCACGTTCTCCATCACCGTCAGGTGCGGGAACACCGCCGAGATCTGGAACGAACGGATCACGCCGCGGCGCGCGATCTGCGCGGGCTTCTCGCGGGTGATGTCGATGCCGTTGAATACGATGGTGCCGGTGGTCGGCTCCAGGAACTTGGTGAGCAGGTTGAAGCAAGTGGTCTTGCCTGCGCCGTTGGGGCCGATCAATGCATGAATCGAGCCGCGGCGCACCTGTAGGTTGACGTCGCTCACCGCGGTGAACCCCTTGAACTCCTTGGTGAGGTTCCGCGTTTCCAGGATAGTTTCCTGCTGGTTCATGTCTCCTGCCCGCCCTTCGTTGTACGCCGGGTGATGCCCGGCACTGACTGATGGTCCGAACCGGCCTGTAGGCCCTGTGCCGCGTCCGTCAGGCACATCCGTGGTTTCGGCGTGCTGCGGAGTCTTTGTTATGGCTTTGCGGGGCGGCTCCCGCCGGAGAGCAAGGGCTCGCACAATGTGCAGCCCGCGCACCCTCCGAGGCGTCTATTGTGTGCGCCTGTTGCATCGCAAAACATCGGGGTTTGCACTATGAAACATGAACCAAGTGTCAGTTTTTTTGCAGGCGCACATGATCAGCAAACGCCACCTGGCGCCTGCCCCCCTTTCCCGCCCCGATTTCCCATGCTGCACAGCCTGCGCGCGCCGCCTTCAGGCACTTTCCGCCGCGGCCAGTGGCGCTGGCGCCATCACATCCGCTGCTCCCGCACCCCGCCGGCGGTCTTCGCGGATCATGTCGCTGGCGCGTTCGGCAATCATGATGGTGGGCGAATTGGTATTGCCCGAGGTGATCAGCGGCATCACCGAGGCATCGACCACGCGCAGTCCCTCGATGCCGAACACCCGCAGCCGGTTGTCGACCACCGCCATGCCGTCGTCGCCGCGTCCCATCTTGCAGGTGCCGACGGGATGGAAGATGGTGGTGCCGATGCTGCCGGCCGCTTCGGCCAGTTCTTCGTCGGTCTGGAACGCCGCACCCGGCAGGTATTCCTCGGGCTGGTACGGCGCCAGCGCCGGCGACGCCACGATGCGGCGCGTCAGACGCAGCGAATCGGCGGCGACACGCCGGTCTTCGTCGGTCGACAGGTAGTTGGGCGCGATCACCGGCGCGTCGCGGAAATCCCCGCTGCGCGCATGCACACTGCCGCGCGAGGTCGGCCGCAGGTTGCAGGCGCTGGCGGTGAAGGCATTGAACGCATGCAGCGGGTCGCCGAACTTGTCCAGTGACAGCGGCTGCACGTGGTACTCCACATTGGGCCGCGCCTGCGACGGATCCGAGCGCGCGAAGGCCCCCAGCTGCGACGGCGCCATGCTCATCGGCCCGCTCTGGTTGAAGGCGTACTCAACGCCGATGCACAACTTGCCCCAGAGGCTGGCGGCACGCGTGTTGAGCGTACGCACGCCGTTGACCTTGACCACGGTGCGCAGCTGCAGGTGGTCCTGCAGGTTTTCGCCCACGCCGGGCAAGGCGTGGCGTACGTCGATGCCGAGTGCGCGCAGCCGTTCCGGCTGGCCGATGCCGGACAGCTCCAGCAACTGCGGCGTATTGACCGCGCCGGCAGAGAGGATGACTTCATGCCGCGCCGCCACGTCATGCGGCTGCCCGCCGCCTATGTATTGCACGCCAGTGCAGCGACGCCCGTCGAAGGTGAGCGCGCTGACTTGCGCGCCGGTGACGATGGTCAGGTTCGGGCGCTCCGACGCGCGGCGCAGGAAGGCCTTGGCGGTGTTCCAGCGGATGCCGCGGCGCTGGTTCACTTCAAAGTAGCCGACGCCGAAGTTGTCGCCCTGGTTGAAGTCGTCGGTACGCGGAATGCCGGCTTGTTCTGCCGCATCGGCAAAGCGCTCGAGGATGTCCCAGCGTAGCCGCTGCGCTTCGACGCGCCACTCGCCGTGGGCGCCATGGAATTCGCTTGCGCCGCGGTGGTGGTCTTCACAGCGTTTGAACAGCGGGAGCACGTTGTCCCATTTCCAGCCGTCGTCGCCGGACAGGCTGGCCCAGTCGTCGTAGTCTTCGCGCTGGCCGCGCATGTAGATCATGCCGTTGATGGAAGAGCATCCGCCCAGCACGCGGCCGCGGGGGTAGCCTAGCGAGCGTCCGTTCAGGCCGGCTTCGGCTTCGGTGCGGTAGAGCCAGTCCGTGCGGGGGTTGCCGATGCAGTACAGGTAGCCTACCGGGATGTGGATCCAGTGGTAATCGTCCTTGCCGCCGGCTTCCAGCAGGAGGACGTTGATGTCAGGATCCTGGGTCAGGCGGTTTGCCAGGACACAGCCGGCTGAGCCGGCGCCAATGATGATGTAGTCGAATGTCTCCATGGCGGGTTTGGTTTGCATTTTGATCTTCGGTGCCTGACGGCTTGGCATCTGGTGGATATTTGATGCGCCCGGTTCCGCCCTGAAGGGCGGGTAACTTTTTGTCCGAGCGACAAAAAGTCACCAAAAAGCGCGTTTACTGCCTTGGGCGGGCGGCCACTCTTATCGTAGTGTGCCGGGGCTTTCGTACGGGGCTTTGCTTCAGAGTTTGCTGGACTGCCTGCCGCATAGATCTCCACCGTGGACGCGTATTGACGCGGTTGTTGAACGAACCCCGAGCTGTTGGGTGGCCCCTGCTGCTGACGTCAACGCAGGAACGCCTTCGGCTGCGCTGCGCGCAGGCAGCATCTTAGGTCAGGCGCTCGAGCACAGATCCGCTTCGCTACGCTCGCCGGCGTCCAACGCAAAGCCGAACAACCACAACAAATAACCAGCAATCGACCAGCCACAGCGTGTCACCTACGACCCGCGCGCAGCGCAGCCGTAGGCGTTCCTGCGTTGACGTCAGCAGCAGGGGCCACCCACAGCTCTGGGCTCGTCCAAAAACCGCGTCAATCCAGAGCCACCGTGGCGCACCACGGCGTCAGGCAGTCCTGCCCTGCAACGAAGCCCAGCCCCGTACGAAAGCCGTCGCTCACTACGATAAGAGTGGCCGCCCGCAGGGCCGTAAACGCGCTTTTTGGTGACTTTTTGTCGCTTGGACAAAAAGTTACCCGCCCTTTAGGGCGGAACCGGGCGCATCAAATAGCCACTTGATGCCAGCCGCAACCCAACACAAAGATCAAACCAACATTTACTTAGCCACCGGCATCGTAAATTCCGCCCCCTTGGCAATAGCATCCGGCCAGCGCTGCATCACACTCTTGTAGCGCGTATAGAACCGCACCCCTTCTTCACCATAGGCATGGTGATCCCCAAACAACGACCGCTTCCATCCACCAAATGAATGCCAGGCCATAGGAACAGGGATAGGAACATTAATCCCAACCATACCTATCTGGATCTGCCGCGCAAACGCCCTCGCAATCCCACCGTCGCTGGTGTAGCAAGACACCCCATTGCCAAACTCATGCGCATTGATCAGCGCAACGGCCTCGGCAAAGTCATGCACCCGCACCACCGACAACACCGGGCCGAAAATCTCTTCCTTGTAGATGGTCATGTCGGGCTTCACATGATCGAACAGCGTGCCGCCGACATAGAACCCGTTCTCATGCCCGTCGACCTTGTGCCCCCGCCCATCGGTCACCAGCGTCGCGCCCTCTTCCACGCCTTTGGCGATATAGCCCTCGACCTTGGCCTTGTGCGCCCCGGTCACCAGCGGACCCATTTCCGCGTCCGACTCCATGCCGTTGCGGATCTTCAGCGCACGCGCCCGCTCCGCCAGCCGCGGCACCAGCTTGTCGGCGACATCGCCAACCGCCACGGCCACGGAGATCGCCATGCAGCGCTCTCCCGCCGAGCCATAGGCCGCACCAATCAGCGCATCGACCGCCTGGTCGAGATCCGCATCAGGCATCACCACCAGGTGGTTCTTGGCCCCGCCCAGCGCCTGTACCCGCTTGCCGTGCTTCGTCCCTTCCGTATAGATGTACTCGGCAATCGGCGTCGAGCCAACGAACGACAATGCCTGCACATCCGGATGCGCCAGCAGCGCATCGACCGCTTCCTTGTCCCCCTGCACGACGTTGAACACGCCATCGGGCAAGCCAGCCTGGCGCAGCAGATCCGCAATCAGCAAACTCGGAGACGGATCCCGCTCAGACGGCTTCAGCACGAACGTATTGCCGCACGCCAGCGCCACCGGGAACATCCACATCGGCACCATCACCGGGAAGTTGAACGGCGTGATCCCCGCCACCACGCCCAGCGGCTGGCGCAGGTTCCAGTTGTCGATGCCGCCACCGATGTTGTCGGTGAAATCGGTCTTGAGCAGGTTGGGAATGCCGCAGGCAAACTCCACCACCTCAATGCCCCGCGTGACCTCGCCCTTGGCATCCGAGAACACCTTGCCATGCTCGCGCGTGATCAGCGCGGCCAGGTCGTCATGGTGCTGGTCGAGCAGCTCCTTGAACTTGAACAGGATGCGCGCCCGGCGCAGCGGCGGGGTCTCGGACCATGCGGGAAAGGCGGCCTTGGCGGCGGCCACGGCATCGGCTACGTCCTGCGCGGTGGCGAGCGCCACGCGCGCGGCAACTTCGCCGATCGCAGGGTTAAAGATATCGGCCAGGCGTTGCGACGCGCCACGCGTCTGCCGGCCCCCGATGAAATGTCCAACGGTAGTTTGCACAGCGCTGGCTTCTGCAAGGATGTCTTCCACGTCCACTCCTGCTTGATACTGGATATCGAGGATCGGCCGCATCATTGGCGCGCGGTAATAACAGCGCGGTAATAACAGCGCCGCCACGCGTTTGCCGCGCGTGGCGCGGCGGGCCGGGATGAGCGCAAGCTTGGTGCAGTTGCACCGCCCCGTCCAATGATTTATCGTCAAACGCAATATAAGCCGCGCTAAATATTGCGCCGCACAACTCGCGCCATCGAAACGCCCCCATTGCCTTGGACCTCCACCACCTGCGCGCATTCGTCGCCGTCGCCCGCGAAGGCAACCTGACCCGCGCCGCGCAGCGGCTGCACCTGACCCAGCCTGCTGTCAGCCTGCAGCTCAAGGCGCTGCAGTCGGCATGGCGCATCAAACTGTTTGAACGCACCGCTGCCGGCCTGACGCTGACCGCGGACGGCGCCGCGCTGCTGCCGCTGGCCGAGCGCATCCTCGACGGCGTGGGCGACCTGCAGCACACCGTCAATGCCATGCATCACACGGTGCGCGGCCGGCTGGCGATCGGCACCATCCTCGACCCGGAATTCACGCGGCTGGGGCCGATGCTGCGCACACTGGTCGAGCGCCACCCGCAGATCGGCACCGAGCTGCGCCACGGCATGTCGGGGTGGGTGCTGCAACAGGTACGCAGCGGGGCGCTCGATGTCGGCTTCTACCTCGGCCAGCCGCCCGACGCGAGCTTCCATGCGCTGACGCTGACGCCGTTCTCGTACTACGTGGTCGCGCCCAAGGGCTGGAAGGAGCGCACCGCGCTGCGCTCATGGGCGCAGCTGGCGACGCTGCCGTGGATCTGGACGCCGCCAGAATCTGCGCATAACCGCCTGCTGTGCGAGCGCTTCGCGCAGGCGGGTGTCGACGCAGCCGGCGTACCCAAGGTGGCGCACGTGGACCAGGAAGCATCGATGCTGGACCTGGTCCGTTCCGGCGTGGGACTGTCGCTGGTACGCGATTCGATTGCGCTGCGCGAATCGCATGCGCACGGCCTGGCGATCGTCGAGGGCATGTCCGTGCAGACCGAGCTGACGCTGGTCTGCCTGGCGACGCGCCGCGACGACCCGGTGGTGGCCGCGGTGTTCGGCGTGGCGGAGTCGGTGTTCCGGACTTAGGCCGCCTGTGACCCGGACGGCGGCGCAGAGGGTTGCAGGTGCCGCCGCAGCCAGTCGCTCAGCGCCGCGAACACTTCGCCGCGCAGCGGCTGCGCTTCGTTAAATATCTCGTGGAAGCCGTGCGGATACCAGACCTCATCGCGCAGGTCGGGCGGCGCATTGTCGAAGAAGCTGCGGCTGCCCGCCGGATCGACCACGCGGTCGGCGCCGCCGACCAGCATCAGCATCGGTGTCTCCAGCCGCGCGGCATCGGCCTGTGCCTGCGCCATGCCGCGGATAAAACTCTCCAGCACGCTGGCTGTGATGGTGGTCTGCACCAGCGGGTCGGCGCGGTAGGCCGCCACCACGGTGGGGTCGTGCGACAGGAGCCGCGCGTCGATCGGGTTGGGCACGCGCAGGCGCGGCGCCAGTGTCAGCAGCACACGGTGCAGCGCCAGCATCGGCCGCGACAGCCGCAGCGCCAGCGCGGGGGATGACAGCACCAGCGCACGCGCCGGGCGCACGCGCGCGGTGGCAAAGCGCGCCGCGATCAGCCCGCCCATGCTGTGGCCGAGCAGGATCGGCAACTCTTTCCAGCCGTGCAGCGCGGCGTCGTAGATTTCGGCCAGGTCCTCGAGATAGATGTCGGGATGATCGGCCACCATGCGCGCACCGCCGCTGGCGCCGTGTCCGCGCAGGTCGAATGCACGCACGCGCAATCCCAATCCGCAGAGCAGGTCGGCGACGTGCTGGTAGCGCCCGGCGTGTTCGGCCAGTCCGTGCACCAGCAGCACCGAGCCGAGCGGCTCGGCAAAGCGCCCGGGGTCGGGTTGCCAGGTGCGCAGCAGCAGCTCGGTGCCGTCACGCATGCGCTGGCGGCTTTGCACGGGTGCGTGCGCAATGGCGGCTTCAGGGCCTGCGTTGGCGCCCTTGGCCTCCGCGGCCCCGGCAGCGGCGGCTGCGGAAGCGAGATCGTCCGTCGTCGGTTGTGCCATGCGCTGCGCGCTCCCCTGCGGCCACGCCGGCGCGAGCGCCGGCATTGTTGTTGTCGTCCTGCGTACTGCGCCCAAGGCGATCAGTGACAGCCATACCCTTCTCGCGCCGATTTGCGCGCACCGCCCGCCTCGGGCACGTCCGCGATATCGGCGAGGATCGGGCAGTCCGGCCGGTCGTCGCCGCTGCAATGCTGCGCCAGTTGCCGCAACGTATCGCGCATCGCCGCCAACTCGGCGATGCGCTGCTCCAGGTCGGCCACATGCCTGAGCGTCAGCGCCTTGACGTCGGCGCTGGCGCGGCCGCGGTCGCGCCACAGCGACAGCAGGTCACGGATCTCGTCGAGCGAGAAGCCCAGATTACGGGCGCGCCGCACGAAGCGCAAGGTATGCAACGCGCGTTCGTCATAGCGCCGGTAGCCGCCCTCGGTGCGCGGCGGCGCCGCCACCAACCCGATCGATTCGTAGTGCCGGATCATCTTGGCCGACACGCCAGACGCCTGCGCCGCTTCGCCGATATTCATCGCTTGCCTCCCTGAGTTGCAACCGCCGCGGCCGCCGCGCCGGACTGCGGATGCCAGCGCCGCAGCAGCAAGGCATTGCCGACCACGCTGACGCTGGAGAACGCCATTGCCGCGCCCGCCACCACCGGGTTCAGCAGCCCCGCCGCCGCCAGCGGAATGCCGACCACGTTGTAGAAAAATGCCCAGAACAGGTTCTGGCGGATCTTGCGCACGGTGCGGTGCGAGACCACCAGCGCATCGGCCACCAGCGCCGGGTCGCCGCGCATCAGCGTGATGCCGGCTGCGTGCATGGCGACATCGGTACCGGTGGACATGGCGATGCCGACATCGGCCGCCGCCAGCGCCGGCGCATCGTTGATGCCGTCGCCCACCATCGCCACGACCGCGCCACCCTGCCCCAGCGCCTGCACGCGTGCGGCCTTGTCCTCGGGCAATACCTCAGCCTGAACTTCGTCGAGACCGAGTTCGCGCGCCACCCGCGCCGCCGCGCCGGCGTTGTCGCCAGTCAGCATCACGGTGCGCACGCCCGCCGCGCGCAGCCTGGCGATCGCCCCGGGCGCGCCCGGCTTGATCGCATCGCCAAACGCAACCAGCCCAACGACGCGCGGCGGCGTGGCCTCGACCAGCCACGACACGGTGCGGCCTTCGTCGCGCAGCCGCTGCGCCACCGGCGCCAGCGTACCCGCTTCCGCGCCCAGCGATTCACGCAGCCGTTCGCTGCCGAGTTGCAGCGCCTGGCCATCGACCACGCCGGCGATGCCGCGGCCCGGCAGCGCCTGGACGTCCGCGGCCTTGGGTATGGCGATGCCGCGCACCTGCGCCGCGGCCAGCACCGCGCGCGCCAGCGGGTGTTCGCTGCCGGCCTGCAGCGCGGCCAGACGCGCCAGCAGCGCGCCGCCGTCGGCATCGGCAGGATCGGCGGCATGCAGCGCCACCACCTCGGGCTTGCCGACCGTCAGCGTGCCGGTCTTGTCGAACGCCACCACGCTGACGCGATGCGCCACTTCCAGCGCCTCGGCGTCCTTGATCAGGATGCCCGCACGCGCCCCGGCGCCTGTGCCCGCCATGATCGCGGTGGGCGTAGCCAGCCCCAGCGCGCACGGGCAGGCGATCACCAGCACCGCCACTGCATTGAGCAGCGCGGCTTCCCAGTTTCCGCCCAGCAGGCCCCAGCCCAGCACCGTCACCAGCGCAATGACCAGCACCACCGGCACGAATACCGCGCTGACCCGGTCCACCATGCGCTGGATCGGCGCCTTGGCCGCCTGCGCATGCTCGACCATGCGGATGATGCGCGCCAGCACGGTCTCGGCGCCGACGGCAACGGTGCGCGCCACCAGCAGCCCTTCGAAGTTGATCGCGCCGCCGGTCAGCCGGTCGCCCGGCTTCTTGGGCACCGGCACGCTCTCGCCGGTCAGCATCGATTCGTCCGCATGGCTGCTGCCTTCGATCACCTCGGCATCGACCGGGATGCGCTCGCCCGGGCGCACCACCACTTCGTCGCCGACGCGCACCGATGCCAGCGGCACGCTGGCTTCCTGGCCCCCACGGCGCACGCGCGCGGTATCGGGGCGCAGCGCCGCCAGCGCGCGGATGGCCTCGGCGGTCTGGCGTTTGGCGCGCGTCTCCAGCCACTTGCCCAGCCGCACCAGCGTGATCACCACCGCCGCGCTTTCGAAGTACAGGTGCGGCATGGCATCGGCAGGCGTGCGCCACATCAGCCACAGCGACAGGCCGTACGCCGCGGTCGTGCCCAGTGCCACCAGCAAGTCCATGTTGCCGGCACCCGCGCGCACAGCCTTCCAGCCAGCCTTGTAGAAGCGCCAGCCGAACACAAACTGCACCGGCGTCGCCAGCAGCCACTGCACCCAGGCTGGCAGCATCCAGTGCACGCCGAACCATTCCAGCACCATCGGCGCGACCAGCGGCAGCGACAGCGCGGCCGAGATCGCCACCGGCCAGGGGCCGTCCCAGAATGCGGGCGTGCGCGCGGCCTGCGCCGAAGCCGCTGCGCTGGCTTCAGCGCCAGCCGCCGGCGTGGCCCCATAGCCCGCGCGAGCCACGGCGGCAGCCAGCGCGGCGCCATCGGCGGTGCCGCGCAGCACCGTGACCGTGGCGCGCTCGGTGGCCAGGTTGACTTGCGCCTCCACCACGCCCGGCACGGCGCGCAGGGCCTTTTCCACGCGCGTCACGCACGAGGCGCAGGTCATGTCGGTGACTTGCAGCTCGACGGTGTCCTGCAGCACCGCATAGCCGGCATCGGCCACGGCACGCGCGGCGGCCGGCAGCACGGCAGCGGAGTCGGCACGCAGCGTGGCGGCCTCGGTGGCAAGGTTGACGGCCACGTCGCGTACGCCTGGCACGCGCGCCAGCGCGTTTTCCACGCGGCGCACGCACGAGGCGCAGGTCATGCCCTCGACCGGCAGGCGCCATTCGGGCGCGTCGTCAAAGGTCTTGGCGGGTTGCGGAGCGAGCACAGCGCTGGAACTGGTCATGGTCCTGGATCATCCACAGTGTCGATGTCAGCATCATGGACCTTACCATCATGGGAAGGTCAAGGGTGAATCAGCATGGCTTTTGCGACACTTAAAAATCCTCTTGCGCTTCCCACCATAGCAAGGTTCACACTACATCTGTCGCGGCACCGTGCCGCCAGTCATCCCCTTCAGGAGGTTTCCAGCATGATCCAGTTCCAGGTCGAAGGCATGTCCTGCAACCATTGCGTCGGCGCCATCACGCGTGCCGTGCAGGCAGTTGATCCGGCCGCAAAGGTCAGCGCCGATGTACCGGCCCACGCCGTGCGCGTGGACAGCAGCGCCGACACGCAGGCACTGCGGGACGCAATTGAAGAGGCTGGCTATCCGGTCAAGTCGGTGTCGTAAGCGGCACGCTTGCAACAAAAAGGGACGCCTTGGCGTCCCTTTTACATTGGCCGTGGCGCCGTGCTCAGAAGCGGTAGCCCACGCTCAGGAATGTCACGACCGGGTCGATCTTGATCTTGGTGTGCGACACGATGGTCACCGGTCCGCCTTGCGTGGTAAAGGTGGCTCGAGTCGAGAGCGGCAGGTACGACACCGACAGGCCGACGAACCAGTTATCGGTGATGGCGTAGTTGGCGCCGATGTTGAATACCGGGTTCCACGACGGCTTGGCGCTGGCGGTCATCTTGGCGCCGGGAATGCCGAACGCGCCATTGACGAACTGCTGGTTGGTGATGGTTTCGTCGGTGAACCACGTGTAGTTCACGCCGATGCCGACATACGGACGGAACTTGGCCTTGGCGTCGAAGAAATGGTACTTGACCAGCAGCGCCGGGCTCCATTGCTTGACCGTGCCCAGCTTGCCGTACTGCGCGTACTCGCCGGTGCCCTTGACGTCGTGCTTGGGCGGGATGCCCGCGACCAGCTCGCCCGAGATGTTGTCCGTGAAGAAGTGCGAAAACGCCAGGCCGATCGTGTCGGCGGTCTCGATGTCGGCGCCGGTGTTGGGGCGGGTCATGTTGACCGGGCGGCCGTTGATAGTGTCGACGGTCATCGGGTCGGCGGAGCTGTTCGGCATCACGCGGAACCAGCCCAGGCTGACGATATTGCTGCCCGCCGACTGTGCTTGTGCGGCTCCTGCCAACGCCATGACAGCGCCGGCCGCCAGCATCTTCTTCTTGTAGTTCGATTTCATAGTCCTCTTACTCCTCATTCGTTTACTGCCGCATGCATTATCCGGCGTGTGGGAGCGGGACTGTTTCACCGACGATACAGATTCGTAGAGGACGCCCCCTAAAGGAAGGGTAAACCACTAAGAAACCCCGGCTGGAAGCGTGGCCAGGCAGGGTAAACGCTGCGTCGGCGCAACGCTTTATGCCGCGCGCCGGAAAAAACCATGAATGATACGAGGGTTTAGGGGCCGGCTGCGCAACAACGCCCGCCTGGTCCCTCCCTCGCGAGGGACCAGGCGATCAGGGCGTGACGATGGCGAAGCTCGGCTCGAACCTGTCCATCAGCGCCACCCATGCAGCGAGCGCCTGCGGATCGCCATCGACCTTCGCGCGGCCGGCCTCCGCCTGCAGCGTGGTCTGCCCCGCCAGCACGCCGGTCAGCACGGCGCGCGGCATCGTCAGCGTGGCCTGCGGTGCGGCATGCTGCGCACCTGCCTTGTAGCGGAACACGCCGTTCTCGACGGTCAGCGCGTAGCGCTTGCCGGTGTCGGGCTGGATCCAGTTGATCGCCACGGTCTTGCCCGCGGCGCGCTCGCCGTTCAGGCTGATTGCCAGGTAGTCCAGGAACATGGTGTCGGTCATCGCCCGCAGCACGTCGGGGCTGCCGGTGCGGCGCGTGGACTTAGGCGCGCCGTCGCGCAGTTCGGCCGCGCCGGTCAGGTAGGCGTTGCGCCAGGTCGACGACTCGGCCTGGTAGCCGAGCTGCTCCAGCGCATCGGCCTGCAGCCGGCGCGCGGCCTGGTTGTTCGGGTCGGCAAAGACCACGTGCTTGAGCACCTCGGCCACCCAGCGGTACTCGCCGCGCGCATAAGACGCGCGCGCCCGCTCCAGCACGCGCGCCGCGCCGCCCATGTACTCGACATAGCGCTTGCCGGCATCCTCCGGCGGCAGCGGGTTCAGGTTGGCGGGATTGGCGTCGTACCAGCCGAGGTAGCGCTGGTAGACCGCTTTGGCGTTGTGGCTGACGGTGCCGTAGTAGTCGCGCAGGTGCCATTCGGAAGCCAGCGACGGCGGCAGCTTCACGCGCTCGGCAATCTCCGCCGGCACGTAGCCCAGGTTGGCCAGCCGCAGCGACTGGTCGTGGATGTACTTGTAGCCATCGCGCTGCTTGCCCAGGTAGGTGACGATATTGTCGCGGCCCCAGGTCGGCCAGTGGTGCTGCGCGAACAGCACCTCCGTGCGGTTGCCGAAGCGGTCGATGGTCTCGTCCAGCGCGCGCCACCACTGGTTGGCGTCGCGCACCTGCGCGCCGCGGATGGTGTACAGGTTATGCAGGTTGTGGGTGGCATCCTCGGCCGCGCACAGCGCCTTCCACTGTGGCAGGTACATCAGCATCTCGGCGGGCGCCTCGGTGCCGGGAGCCATCAGGAACTCGATCTGCACGCCGTCGATGGTGCGGGTTTCGCCGGTCCTGGTGATCAGGTCGGTGGGCGGCACCAGCGTCAGTGTGCCCTGCGCCACCGCCTTGCCCAGCCCGGCATCGACCTGGGCGGTGGCCGAGCGCGGCAGAGTTGTGCCGTACATGTACTGGGCGCGCCGGCTCATGGCGTTGCCGGCAAAGACGTTCTCGCTGACCGCCTCTTCCATGAAGCCTTCGGGCGCCAGCACCTTGACCTTCCCCGCCTTGACGTCCTCTTCGCTGATCACGCCCTTGGCGCCGCCGAAGTGATCGGCATGGCTGTGCGTGTAGATCACCGCCACCACCGGCTTTTTGGGGCGGTGCTTGTAGTAAAGCTCCAGGCCGGTGCGCGCGGTCTCGGTGGCGGTCAGCGGGTCGATCACGATCAGGCCGGAGTCGCCCTCGATGATCGTCATGTTGGAGATATCGAGACCGCGGATCTGGTAGATGCGGTCGGTCACCTGGAACAGGCCGTGGTTCAAGTTCAGCCGGGCTTGCCGCCACAGGCTGGGATTGACCGTCGCCGGTGCGACATCCTTGTCAATGAAACGGTACGAATCCAGCGACCAAACCACCTTGCCCTGCGCATCGCGGATCTCGCCGCTGTCGATGGTGCCGATGAAGCCCCGGCGTGCGTCCTCGAAATCGCGCTGGTTCTGGAACGGCAACTGTTGCAGCACGGCGGCCTGGGCGCGGGCCGTGGCGTCGCTGGCCGGGTTGGCCGGTGTGGGAGCGGCGTTGGACGATCCGGAAGAGCCGGCGAAAACGAGGGCTGCGGCGAAGGCCGCGGCAGTGGAGGTCGGGTACGGCATGCGGGTCTCCTTTGGGCGCTGTCAGCAACGTCGCGCCACAAGATTGTGCTGAACGTTCAGTACAATCATGGAGTTTGCTGGCAGAACTCCTCTACTGTCAAATCGCTGCCGGCCTGAAAATTCTGAAATCTGCCCCCGCCCCGTATGCCGTCTTCGATGCCCCCGACCACCAAATCCCCGCCCGCGGCGCTCAAGAACCGCCGCGGCCTGGAAACCCGCGACCGGATTCTCGCCGTCGCGCGGGAGCTGATCAGCGCACATGGCTACTCCGAGGTGACGCTCGACCAGGTCTCCGCCCAGGTCGGGGTGGCCAAGAGCAGCCTGCTCTGGCACTTCGGCAGCAAGGAAATGCTGCTGGCGCAGGCCGCGACCAGCCTGTTCGAAGACTTCGGACATGACCTGGGAGGTGTCGCCCGGCATGCCGGCAAGACGCCGCCGCAGCGGTTGGAAACCCTGTTCGACGAACTCGCCGACTATTTCACGGCCAACCCCGAGGCCAAGGGCGTGGTGCTTGGCCTGCTGTTCTCCGGCGGCGTGCCGGCCAGCGTGCGCGAGCAAATCCGGCACAGCTGGGACGCGCATGTGCGCGACCTGGCCGAGGCGCTGTCACTGCCGGGCCAGCCGCTGCCGCCCGAGATGTCGCGCCTGATCGTGGCGACGCTGCACGGCTGCTATGTCCACTGGTACGCCAGCGACCGCAGCGAGCCCATTGCCAGTTTCCTCGCGCCGGCGCGTACCTTGTTCAGCGATTGGCTGCGCGCCCGGGCGGGCTGATCGGCCGGCGTCAGGCGCGACTGGCCAGCACGCACGCCGCCAGGTCCCACAGCGCATAGCCCACGCTCTTGAACACCAGCGGGCTGCCACCGCGCGCGCGGATGGCATCCGCCTGCAAGATCGCCGTCTCGAACGGCTGCACGGTGCCCCAGTCGATGCCAGCCTGCAGCAGGTCACCAGCCTCTTCCTCGATGCCGAACAGCGTATCGGCCAGCAGGCGCCCATGGTCCGCGGCCGCATGGCACAGCTGTGGCGGCAGCTCGCACATGTCGGGGCGGAAGGCACCGACCGCGGCGATGAAGTGGTCGTCGCGCCAGAGGCCGCTGTCCAGGTCGGGCAGCACCGGGCTGCGGCTGGACGTGACCGTGACCACCATCGACACGCGCGGCAGCACCGCGGCAACGGTGTCAGTCACTTCCGCGTCGACGCCCAGCGTGCGCGCCTGCGCGGCCAAGGCCTCGGCCTTGCCGCGCGTGCGCGACTGCAGCCACACCTTGCGCACGCCCAGCCCGGCGACAAAGGCCTCCAGGTGCGTCAGCGCCTGCACGCCAGCGCCGACGATCAGCAGTTCGCCATCGGTGCGCGCGGCGAAGCATTGCGCCGCCAGCAGCGAAACCGCCGCGGTGCGCCGGCCGGTCACCGTGGGTCCGTCGAGCATGGCAAGACGCGCACCGGTATGCGCGTCGGCCACCACCACTTCGCCGAGGATATTGGGCAGCCCGCGCACCGGGTTGCCGGGGTGCACGGTGATGTTCTTGGTCATCACCAGGTTGCGGTTGCGCGCCGGCATCACCAGCAACGTACCCTCGCCGTGTTCCGCATCGCCCACCGGCAGCGCGATGCGCGGCGGCGCCATGGCCGTGCCGTCGCGCAATTCGGCCAGCATGTCGGCGATGGCGCGCGCCAGTTCGGGATATGGCAGGCGGGCCGCGGTGCTGGCGGCATCGAGAGGAAGCAGGGACATGCGGGCGCTCCGGCTGGATGGTGAAGCGGTCATTATGCGGGACGGCCCGCGCAGCGATGTCAGCGCCTGGCAGCCTCGGAAGGCGCGGAGGAAGGCGCCCGCACCGATGCGCCGCGCACCTCGATGCCGATCCGGTCCACCACCTTGCCCGCCGCGTCGAGCAGTTCCACCTGATGGCGGCCCGGCCATGGCAGCCACGCCACCTCGGCGCCGCGGCCGAGCGGCTTGCCATCCATGCGCCAGCTAACCGCGCGCGCGGACTGGCCGGCGATGCCTTCCGCCTGGAACCACACGCGCTGCGACGCCGGCGGCATGTCGGGGTCGAGCGCGAACACGGTGCCATTGGCCGGGTTGGCGATCGCCGGCGCGGCGCCGCCCGCCGCCGCGGGCTTGCCAACGCTGACGCGCGTGATGGCCGTCCCGGCGAGAAACACCTCCTCCCGCGCGGGCTCGAGGCCATCATCGAAATTCAGGGCCACGCGCTGCACGCCCGCGGGCATCTCCGGCGCGCGGCTGCCTTGCGCGCGGTGCAGCGCTTCCATGACTTCATGCCACACCGGCGCCGCGCCGGACACCCCGGAAACGTCGCGCATGGCCGCGCCGCTGGCGTTGCCGACCCACACGCCCACGGTGTAGCGCTGCGACCAGCCGATGCACCAGTTGTCGCGCATATCCTTGCTGGTGCCGGTCTTGACCGCGGTCCAGAAGCGCGTGGTCAGCGGGCTGTCGAGGCCGAAGGTGCGGGCCCGGGCGTGACGGTCGGCGAGGATATCGCCAATCACGTAGCTCGCGGCCGGCTGCATGACCGCGACGGGCGCAGCAACAGGTGCACCTTCGCGCAGCCGCGGCGGCGCATAGCGCCCGCCGTCGGCGAGCGCGCGGTAGGCATTGGTCAGCGCCAGCAATGACACGTCCGCGCTGCCCAGCGCCAGGCTGTAGCCGTAGTAGTCGCCCGCCTCGGTCAGCGGCAGGCCCAGCGCCACCAGCCGCTTGTGGAAGCGGTGCGGGGTCACCATCACCAGCGTACGCACCGCCGGCACGTTCAGCGATGCCGCCAGCGCCGCCCGCGTGCTGACCCAGCCGGCGTAGCGGTGGTCGTAGTTCTGCGGCACATAAAGTCCGCCGCCCACCGGCAGGTTCACCGGCCGGTCGTCGAGCAGCGACGCCGCGGTCAGGCGCCGTTCCTCCAGCGCCTGCGCATACAGGAAGGGCTTGAGCGTCGAGCCGGCCTGCCGCAGTGCGGCGGCGTGGTCGACCTGCGCGGCCGATGACAGCGCGCCGGACGAACCCACATAGGCGAGCACGTCGCCGCTGGCGTTGTCGATCACCACCACCGCGCCATCCTCGACATGGCGCCCGGCCAGCTCGCGCAGGTGCCGGTCGAGGCTTGCTACCGCCACGCGCTGCAGGCGGCCATCGAGCGTGGATACGATGCGCGCGGGCATGAGCGCGCCCGGCGCCAGCTGCGCGCGCGCGTCGCTGACCAGGCGGCGTGCGAGATGCGGGGCAAGCTGCGGGGCGAGCTGCTGCACCGTGGCGGGCGCCAACGCCGTGGCGTTACGCTGCGCCACCGGCCCGGTGCGCAGCAGTGCCAGCTGTGCGAAGCCTTCCAGCCCTTCACATTGGCGCGGCAGCTGCATTTCGCGCAGGATGCCGCAGGCCCGGCGCGCCACCTGCACGGCCGGCGCATTGGGCGCGCGCACCAGCGCCACCGCCAGCGCCGATTCGCGCGCATCGAGCCCTTCCGGATACTTGCCGAACAACACCTGCGACATCGCCGACAGCCCGACCAGTTCGCCGCGGAACGGCACCAGGTTCAGGTACGCCTCAAGGATCTGGTCCTTGCTCCAGCTGCGCTCGAGCATCGCCGCGCCCGCCGCCTGGCCGACCTTCTGCGTAAAGCTGCGCCCCTGCGCCGCCGCGCCGGGCCGGCGCAGGTCATCGTCCAGCAGTCCGGCCAGCTGCATGGTCAGCGTCGAGGCACCGCGCGTGCGCGTATTCCACAGGTTGGCCCATGCCGCCGCGGCCACGCCCTGCCAGTCGACGCCGCTATGCGCATAGAAGCGCTTGTCTTCCGACAGCACGATGGCCGTGCGCAATGCCGGCGAAGCCTGCGCCAGCGTGACCCAGTCGCCGCGGCGCGCGTGGAAGTCGTCGCGTACCCGCCCGACGACCTCGCCGTGGCGGTCCAGCACGACCACGTCGGCGCTGCGCCAGTCGTCGCGCACCTGCGTGAAGGTCGGCAACGCTGCTGCGTGGCCGCTCCATAGCAGCGGCGGCAGCGGCAATAGCGCCAGCCAGGCCAGTCGCGCGGTGCGCCGCATCATGACTGAGACCGTCCCGACACGATACCCGCCACCAGCAGCACCTGCGCCGCGGCATAGGTCCACCAGATCCCCAGCGCGAAAGTCTCGAACGGCACCAGGAAACGCGCGATGCCGATCATCATGTCCGATGCGGCAAAGCACAGCGCGCCCAGCGCCGCCAGCGGCGTCGGCAGCCGCGCCACCAGCGCGCTGCACGCCATCGCCGCAAGCACGCCCACGTACAGCGACACGGGCGCCGCCAGCGTACCGAGATTGGGCCAGAAGCGGCCCAGCATGGTCCCGGCCACGCCGAGCATGGCGCCGCATGCGATCAGCCGGTGCGGGCGCAGGTCGCCGGCCAGCGGCACCAGCAGCCGCAGGTAGGCAAGGTGCGCGAGCAGGAAGGCACCCAGCCCGCCCACGAACGAAAACGACAGCGCGGGCACCGCCAGCAGGAAATCGCCGATGGCCGAGCACACCAGCGCCGTCACCAGCCAGCGCCGTTCCGGCAGCGGCCGGTGGAACCACGCGGCACGCGCCAGCAGCAGCGCCATCGCGGTCTTCCACAGCGGCTGCATGGCGATCTGCCCGGTCAATGGCGCGCCTTCTGGCAGCTCCATCGACACCTGCACCAGCAAGGCGCCATAGATCACGCCCGCCAGCGCGCCCGCGAGCCACCACTCGCGCACCCGCGCCGGCATGCTCAGCGCGATCCAGCTCATGGGCGTGCCCCGACCACTAGCCGCGCGTTCGGCGCCACGCCGTACACATCGGGCGCATACATCGCCTCAACGCGCGACGGCGGCAGCGAGAACTCGCCGGCGTTGTTCAGCCGCACCGTGTACTCGACCGACACCATGCCCTTGGGCAGGTAGCCGAAATACTCGCGATACGCCTGTGGCGTGCGTTCGGTGTAGGCCGGCCAGGCCACGCCCTGGCGCCGCTCGCCGCGCGTGGCGATCTGCGAATCGCGGCCCAGGCCGCTGCCGAGGATGGTGGCGCCGGCGGGCACCGGGTCGCTGACCACCACCCAGGTCATGTCGGCCTGCGCATCGATCTCGAGCTTGACGCGGTACACGTCGCCGCGCGACCACTTGCCCGACGCCGCCTGTTCCTGCGGCGTCACGGTGCGCTTGATGCGGTAGCCCGCGGCCAGCGGCGCGGTGACCGGCACCGCGGCCAGCGCCTGCACCGTCGCCCACGGACGGCCGGCGCCGGCCTGCTCGACCTGCAGCGTGCCGCCTGCCACGCCGTCGGCGCCTGCCGGCCACGGCAGGTCGACGCTGCCCTGCGCCACGCCGTCGTTGCGCTGCGCGCGCGCCCAGTCGAAGCTGCGCGTGGTATCGGCAGCGTTGCTTACCGAGACGCGCGTGCTGCCCGCCACCGGCGTCTTCTCGAACACCTGCGCAAAGCGCGTCACCGCCAGCATGCCCCACGCGTTGGCGGTGGTGGTGCCCCAGGCACCGCGCACCTGCCGGCCGATCAGGCCAGTGGCCAGCTGCGGCGCATCTTCCTTCCAGCCCGGCAGTTCAGCGGCCAGCGCCAGCAGCCGCGCGGCGTTGGTATCGCCGCCGGCCATCATCCACCACCAGTTGTCGTTGCGCTCGGTAGAGAACGCCAGCCGCGTGCCTTGCACCATCAGGCGCGAGCGCAGCAGTTGCTGCGCCTCGGCCAGCCGCTGCTCGCGCTGCGGGATATCGGCCATGCGCGTCAGCAGCAGCGTCCAGTCGAGCAGCGCCGAGGTCGGCCACTGCGCCGGCAGGACCTGGATCGCATCCAGCATACGTGCCTGCGCGTGGCCGGTACGCGACAGCGCTTCGAGCGCGGCCAGCTTGCGCGCCTCCAGGTATTGCGTGCCACCCACCGGCGACCAGCTGTCGCGGCGGATGCGGCCTTCGACGAAGTCGGTCAGTCCGCGCTCCATCTGCGCGCGCTGCGCGTCGGGAATGCGTAGCGCCAACCCGGCGCGCGCGGCCTCGTCGGTCACCGCCAGCAGGTAAGCGGTCAGCACCTCGCTGCCGTAGTCGCTATCCGAAGCCAGCGGGAAGTACGAAACCAGCCCGTTGGCGTCGAGGTACGACGGCAACTGCGTCATCAGCGCCTCCCACGCGGCCGTGTCGTTCAGGCCGATCGCCTTAGACGCACGCTGCTCCAGGCACGTGAACGAATAGTTTCGGAACCATTCGCGCACGCCCGGCATGCCGCCCGCCAGCGACGACTGGAAGTTCACCTGCAGCCCGCCGCGCACCTTGCCGGCAGGATCCGCCAGCGCCCCCGGCGGCGCCTTGACCGGCACCGACAGCGACGGCGCCACCTGCGCCAGCGTGGCCTGCTGCACCGTCACCGGCACAGCGGGGACGATCTGCTGCGAGACCTTGATGCGGTCGCCGGCGTTGCCGCCGCCCTGCTCGCTCGCCTGCACTTCCCACATCACGGTGCCGCTGCGCGCATACGCCAGCAGCGTGGGCGCGGTCACGTCCCAGCCAATCTCGCGCGCTTCACCCGCGGGAATCTGCACGGTCTGCGCGGGCAGCGTGCCGTCGCTGCCGAGCAGCGTGGCGCGCGCGCTCGCCTGCACCGTCATGGCGCGCTTGGTGGTATTGCGCAGCGTGAACATGGCGCGGTAGCGGTCATCCTCGCGCACCAGCAGCGGCAGGCCGGAGATCACCTGCAGGTCCTGCGTGGCGGCAATGGTGGCACTGCCTGTGCCAAAGCGGCCCACGCCCAGGTCGGCCACGGCGACGATGCGGAAGCTGGTCAGCGAATCGTTGAGCGGCACCTCCAGGCTGGCGCGGCCTTCGGCATCGAGCTGCACGCGCGGGTTCCACAGCAGCAGCGTGTCGAACAGTTCCCGCGTCGGGCTCTTGCCACCGCCACCGCCGGCGGGCACCGCCTTGCGCCCGTAGTGCCGGCGCCCAATGATTTCCATCTGCGCGGTCGACGTTTCCACGCCATAGCCGCGCCGCTGCAGCATGGCGTCAAGCAGGTCCCAGCTGGTGTTGGGCATCAACTCCAGCAATGCCTGGTCGACCGCGGCCAGCGCGATTTCGCCGTTGGCGGCTGGCTTGCCGTCGGGCAAGCTGACCTGGATCGCCACGCGCGCCTTGCCGCGCACCGGATAGGTGGTCTTGTCGGGGGTCACCGTGACATCGAGCCGATGGCCGGCATTGCCCACCCTGATCTCGGCCAGCCCCAGCCGGAAGGCCGGCTTGGACAGGTCGACCAGTGCCGTCGGCGCGGCGTATTCGCGGCCTTCGCTGCGGAAGGCGCGCCACCACTCGCCCGGCTGGCGCCAGCCCCAGGTAAAGAACGAATACCACGGCACTTCATGCAATCGCCCGCGCAGCGCCAGCACCGAGACGTAGACATTAGGCCCCCACTCCGGCTTGACCTGCACGCGCACTGTGGGATCGCTGCCATGCAGCTCGACCACCTGGGTCTGGTAAATGCCCTCGCGCTCCACCGCCACCAGCGCGGTGGCGTGGCGGAACGGCATGCGCACCTGGAACACCGCGGTGTCTCCCGGCGCGTAGGACTTCTTCTCCGGCAGCAGGTCGATGCGATCGTGGTTCTCGCCGCCGAACCACAGTTCGCCCTGGCGCGTGACCCATACCGTCGAAGCAGCCTGCGCGGTGCGTCCCTCCTTGTCGCGCGCGCTTGCCACCAGTTCGACCTGGCCGGCCTGTTCCAGCGCCACCTCGCAGCGCGCGCGGCCCTTCGCATCGGTGCGGGTCTCGCACACGGTGCCAAGCTCGCGCGTCTCGGTGCGGTTGTCATAGCGGTAGAAGCCGCCGACCACGCGCTTGCGCGCCGAGGTGGTGATGCGCGCGCGCGCATTGAGCTTGACCGGGGCATCGGCGATCGGCTTGCCGTTGAGATCCAGCACCACGCCGTGCACCGCCAGCTTCTGCTTCACCGAGACCCAGCCTTCGGTACGGATGCCGACCACCACGCCGGCCGGCCACAGCGGCACGGTCTGGCGCAGCGTCTGGATCTCGCCGTTGGGGTCGGCAAAGCCGGCCTCGAGCACCAGGTCGCGCGGCGCGTCGATCTTGGGCAGCTTGCGCAGCGTGACGGTGCCGTTGCCGTTCTTGTCCAGCGTCAGCGGCAGCTTGTCCGCCACCAGTTTCTGGCTGTCGGCATTGTCCGCCTGGTCCGCGTCATCCATTTCCTCGTCGCCGCTGGCGCTTTCGCGCTGCGGACGCGGGGGGTTGAACGAGAACTCGTCATAGCCGGGGAAGCTGACGCTCTTGTCGCGCAGCAGCGCCGATACGCGCACCGGCAAGCCGGCCGCGCCGCCACCCGACAGATAGTGGATTTCCACGCCGACCGGCAGCTCGGCCGGCGCGATCGCGGCGCCGGCCTTGCCGGCCAGTTGCAGCGTGCCGGCAAGCACCGGCAGCCGGAACGCTTCCACGCGGAAGCTGCCGCTGGGATAGGTACGCGAGCCTTCGTTGCGGCCGTTCGCGCCCCCACCCTGCTGCGTCTGCTGCGTTTGCTGTGTTTCCAGCTCGACGGTATAGACGCCGAGCTTGGCCGCGGGCGGCACCTGGAACGTGCTTTCCGCGCTGCGCCCGCCCGTGGCGGTCTGGCGCCACTGCAGCGGCACTTCGTAGGTCTGGCCGCTGCCGTCGTGGCGGATCACCATGCGCGTCGGCAGCGGGCGGCTGGCCGGCGGCAAGGCAAAGCCCTGCGCGGTCTCGGCGCGGATCAGGTGCTTCATCGACACGGTCTCGCCGGCGCGCAGCAAGGTACGGTCGAAGACGGTATGCGCGCGCACCGTCGGCGCGATGCTGGTATCAGTGGGCACATTGAAGCGCCAGGTCTCGATGCCGCGGTTCCAGTCCGACATCACGAAGGCCATGTCGGCCTTGCCACGCGCCTGCGGATGTCCGGCGGCGATGCGCGCCGACACGAAATAGCCGGACAGCCCGTTCTGGTCGCAATTCGATTCCGGCACGGCTTCCAGTCTGGCAAAGCGCACCACGCCGCTCGCGTCGGTGCGGCCCTCGCCCAGCAGGCGCCCGCTGCAGTCGCGCACCGCGACGGCGGCGTCGGCCACTGGCTTGCCGTCGTCGAGCGCCGTGACCCACGCCAGGCCGCTGCGGCTGCCGTCGTCCTCATTGCCCAGGCTGCGTCCCAGCTTGAAATGCACGCCCAGGTTGGTCACCAGCGCAGCGGTGCGCACATACATCGGCGCGCGCTTGCCTAGCAGTGCCTCGCCCAGCATCGGCGAAGCAATCTCGACCACATGGAAGCCTGGTTCGGGTAGCGGGATGCCGACCACTTCGAACGGCCGCGGGCCGTCGCCCGATGGTTTGGGTACGGCCAGCTTCTGCACGCCGGGCGCGCGCTCGAGCAACGACACCGAGCGCGTCTCGATCGACACCGCGTTGCGCGGATTGTTCACGCGGTAGGGCGAGCGGCCCGCCAGCACCGCGTCGAGCTCGCCGCGGGTATAGCTGGACTCATGCATGCGGCGCACCAGGCCCAGCCATTGCATCACCGCAGCATCGTCGTCCACGCGCAGCTTCATTACCGTGCCGGCACGCGCCTGGATGCCACGCACGGCAAGATCGGCCTCGACATTGCGCAGCGTCACCGGCAACAGCGGCGGATAATCCGCCGGCGACTTGCCGCGCGGCAGTTCGCCGAAGCGCTCCACCACGCCGAACGGCGCGGCGGCGAACTTGGCCAGCGGCGGCATGGACGCCGTGGCAACCTTGAGCGGGAACAGGTCGGCATTGGACAGCGTGCGGCCGCTGTCGTCCTTCAGGTCCTTCGGTACCTCGATGGTGAATTGCGCCCTCTCGGCGAACGGCGCGGCAAAGGTCAATGCGCTGACGCTGGCGTCCGGCGCCAGGTCGGGATCGAATTGCGGCGCGCGCGGGCCGGACGGCGTCTTCAGCACCACGTGCTCGGCCTGCTTGCGCGGCACCGGGGCCGAGAACGTGACCGACATCGGCCGCAGCGGCGTGCATGGCGATTGCGCGTGCTCGCGCTCGCAGCTGAAGCTAGCGGTAAAGGGTTCGCGCACGGTGTAGTCGAAGCGGCGCTCGTCGCGCGTGGCCACCCCCGACGGTGTGGCGATGCCCGCGCCCAGCACCAGTTGCACGCGCGCCGCGGCCGGCAACCGTTGCTGGCAGGCAAGCAGATGGACAGCATCGGGCGCCGGCTTGGCCAGCTTGCTCCAGTGGATTGCCTCGAGCAGGTCGTCGCGTTCCTTGCCAGTGAGCAACCGCACCGGAATGCGCTCGCCCAGCCCTTGCGCCTGGCACCAGGCGTGCTCGCGTACCGACGCCGGCGTGGCCGGGCCGTTGAAGCGCAGCGCGAAGACCTGGTCTTCCTCGATCTCGCCGCCGGACGGCCGGCTGGCGATCACGGTCGGGCCGCCGGTTTCGAAGCGATATTCCGGCTTGCCGGCATAGGCGGTGCCGGCGACGCTTTTCAGCCCGGCGCGCATGCGCACGCTGCAGCGCACCCCGGGCGGCAGATCGCTGGCGAAATCGTAGACCCAGTTCCTGGCATCCACCCAGCGAGCCTGGCCGCTGGTACTGGCGCCGGTGCAGGACACCGCGGCGGGCGCGGCGGCCTGTACATCGCCCATCGGCACCATGGCCTCGTCAAAGCGGATCGCCACCTGCCTGACCTGCCCCACTGTACCTTCCGGTGAAAAGCGGGTGACTTGGGCGGCATCGGCGGGCTGGACGCCGGCGAGCAGCACGAGCGCGGCGCCGAGCGCCAATGCCGCAGCACTTGATGCGCGCGCTGGCTGCCTCCTGCCAAGGTTCCGATCGGCTCCGGCGACGATTCCCTTCATCCTGCCATCCTCCCTTTTCCGCCACTTTCTGGCACCCGGCGAGGGTGACACGCACGCCACAGGAGTGCAAGACTGGCACGCAATCCCACAAGGCGCCCCGGGAAAAGATTCAACGCGGAATCAGTGCCGACTCAGCGCAAGTGCGACAACGGCAGCGCCCCCTCGCACTTGATCGCGGTCAGCACGATATTGGAACGCACGCTCTCCACGCCGGGCACCCGCATCAGCCGCTTCATGGTGAATTCCGCCAATGTGGGCAGGTCCGGCACGACCACGCGGATCAGGTAATCGGCCTCGCCCGCCACCGAATAGCACTCCTGCACCTCTTCCAGCAGCAGGATTTCCTCGCGAAAGCGCTCGACGATGGTGTCGCCGTGGTGCGCCAGCTTGACGCTGATAAAGACCAGCACGCCCAGCCCCAGCGCCTGGGTTGACAGGCTGACGCGGTAGCCGGTGATGACGCCGTCGGCTTCCAGCCGCGCCAGGCGGCGCCCGACCTGGCTCGGCGACAGGTGCACGCGCTCGGCCAGCTGCTGGTGGGTGGAGCGGCCGTCTGCCTGCAGAGCGGCCAGAAGTGCCAGATCGAAAGGATCGAGAGAGGCGCTTATGGCAGTCATACACAAATTCCGCATTGATTAGTCGCATCACGCACGCTACACGCACGATTGGTCCAAGACAAGCTGATTTTGCGGTGTATATGCGGCATACCCTCACTAAACTACGCAGTGAATCCGCATTCAAGCTGCACGGCGCCGCAGCGATCACGCATAACAGGAGACACAAACCCATGTCCACACCCGCCATGGCCCCCACCGAAGCCCCCGCCGCCTTCCAGGGCACCCTCACCGACAAGCTGCGGGAACAGTTCGACGAAGGCCTGCTGTCCGGCCAGTCGCTGCGCCCTGACTTCACCATCGAGCAGCCGGTGCACCGCTACACCAGCACCGACCACGCCATCTGGCGCAAGCTGTACGAGCGCCAGGCGTCGATGCTGCAGGGCCGGGTCAGCGACGAATTCCTGCAAGGCCTGGCCACGCTGGGCATGGAAAAGGATCGCGTGCCGGATTTCGGCCAGCTCAACGAAACCCTGATGCGCGCCACCGGCTGGCAGGTTGTTGCCGTGCCCGGGCTGGTGCCGGACGAGGTGTTCTTCGAGCACCTGGCCAACCGCCGTTTCCCGGCCAGCTGGTGGATGCGCAAGCCAGAGCAGCTGGACTACCTGCAGGAGCCGGACTGCTTCCACGACGTGTTCGGCCACGTGCCGCTGCTGATCAACCCGGTCTTTGCCGACTACATGGAGGCCTACGGCAAGGGCGGCCTGAAGGCGGCCGGGATGGGCGCGCTCGACATGCTGTCGCGCCTGTACTGGTACACGGTGGAGTTCGGCCTGATCCGTACCGGGCAAGGGCTGCGCATCTACGGCGCGGGCATCTTGTCGAGCCAGGGCGAATCGATCTACAGCCTGGATTCGGCCAGCCCCAACCGGATCGGCTTTGACGTGCGCCGCATCATGCGCACGCGCTATCGCATCGACACCTTCCAGAAGACCTACTTCGTGATCGACAGCTTCGAGCAACTGTTCGACGCGACCCGGCCGGACTTCGCCCCGCTGTACCAGGAACTGCGTGCGCAGCCCACGCTGGGCGCCGGCGACGTGGTGCCGGGCGATAAGGTGATCCATGTCGGCACCCGCGAAGGCTGGGCCAACACCGACGACATCTGACGCCAAGGGCGCCTGCCCCCGCTTCCCGCTTTGTGAAACAATGCCGGCATGCCCGCCGCCACGGCGCGGGCGGGCCGGCTGTCCGCTTTGGCGGCGTCCCCGGACGCTGCTTGCCGATTTCCCAAGACCCAGATCGAGCCCACCATGACCCCTCTGTCCCCGCAAGCCCGAGCCACGCTGCTAGCTGAACTGCCCGGCTGGACCACCGTCCAGGACCGCGACGCGATCTTCAAGCGCTTTACTTTCCACGACTTCAACGCCGCCTTCGGCTTCATGACACGCGTGGCGATCCAGGCAGACAAGGCCGACCACCATCCCGAGTGGTTCAACGTCTACAACCGCGTCGACATCACGCTGTCGACCCACGACGCCAACGGCCTCACGCAGCGCGACATCGACCTGGCCCACTTTATCGAGCGCGCCGCCGCGGCGCTGGTAGTGCCGGACTGAGACCCGGCGCGGCAGCAGATATCCGGGCGGATGTAGGCAAAGCGTAAGGAAGCAGCCGTCCGCGCCTAGTACAATCTGCGGCAGGCCCGCACCAGCGTGTGCTGCATGGGCCCTTCTCCAGCCATGCCCAACCTCCTGCCCGAGCCGCCATGCGTATCTTGCTGATCGAGGACGACCGCCAGATTGCCAGCGGCGTCGAAGCCGGCCTGTCCCGCGCCGGCCACCAGGTACGCGTCGTCCACGACGGCGTCTATGCCACCGAACACCTGCTGCGCGAGCAGCACGACCTGGTCATCCTCGACCTGGGCCTGCCCGGGATCGACGGCATGACCCTGCTGGCGCGCTACCGCGCCCGCAACCGCACCACCCCGGTCATCATCCTGACCGCGCGCGACGAGCTGGAAGACAAGCTCTCGGGCCTGAACGCCGGTGCCGACGACTACCTGATCAAGCCCTTCGCCCTGCCCGAGCTGGAAGCGCGCGTGCGTGTGCTGCTGCGCCGCAGCCAGCACGGCGAGGCCGCGCCCGAGCGCGACGTGCGCCTGGGGCGCCTGCGCCTGTCCGGCAACGACCGCCGCATGTTCATCGACGCCCGGCCGCTGGAACTGTCGCCGCGCGAGTTCGCGGTGCTAGAACTGCTGCTGCAGCGCCAGGGCCGCGTGGTCAGCAAGGCGCAGTTGCAGGACCACCTGGCCACCTTTGCCCACCCCGCCGGCGAAGGCGGCGATACCGTGGGCGACACCGCCATCGAGGTCTACGTGCACCGCGTGCGCAAGAAGCTCGATGACAGCGATGTCGAGATCGTGACCGTGCGCGGCTTCGGCTACCTGCTGCAGATCCGCGCCGGCCAATGAAAGCGTTCCTGCCGCTTGCGCCGCCCGCGAACGGCCTTGATCCCCGGCCCTGATCCTCGGCCCTGTTTCTGCCCCAGCTGGCAATGTGGCCCCGCACCCGCACCTCCTCCCGGATTTCCTGGCGCACTTCGTCCCGCATCGCAACGCGGAACGTGCTCCCATCCTCCGCCGCGACTGACAACGCAGGCGCCGCGCCGACGCGCCAGGCCACCCGCCCCGGCTCCAACATCAGCCTGCGCGTACACCTGCTGCGCGCGCTGGCGACGCCGCTGTTCGCGCTGGTGCTGACCAGCGGCTCGCTGTCCTATTGGCTGGCGGCGCACTACACCACGCAGGTATTCGACCGCGCGCTGTACGGCGTGGCCAACAACATTGCCCAGCAGATCCGCATCGCCGGCCCGCGGCTGGAGCAGGATATCCCGATGATCGCGCAGACGCTGGTCGAGGCCGAGGGCACCGACCGCATCTACTGGCGCATCCACGGGCCCGATGGCCTGATCGGCGGCATGGACACCTGGCTCGGTTACGGCACCGGCCAGACCACGCTGCATGATGCCCGGCTGTTCTACGCCTGGTTCAGCGGGCGCCAGGTGCGCGCGGTGCGGCTGCCGGTGATGCTGCCCAGCGCCGCGGTGGACGAGCTCGGCACCAGCGAGGCCGGCAAGCCCGCGCGCGGGCCCATCGTGGTCGAGGTGGCCGAGCTGCTGGACCGGCGCGAAACCGCCGCCAACGAGATCCTGCTGTCGGTGTCGGTGCCGCTGATCCTGCTGCTGCTGGTCGGCAGCCTGATCCTGTCGCACGTGCTCAAGGAAGAGCTGGTGCCACTGCAGATCCTGGCCGACAAGCTCAACCGGCAGACCGCGCGCTCGCTGGCGGCGCTGGACGAAACCCAGGTGCCGGCCGAGGTGGCGCCGCTGATCCGCGGCCTGAACGCGCTGCTGGCGCGGCTGCGCGACGCCCTCGACGCGCAGCGCAAGTTCATCGCCGATGCCGCGCACCAGCTGCGCACGCCGCTGACCGCGGTCAAGCTGCATGCCGACCGCGCCATGGAAGCCGATTCGCCGGATGTCGCCCGGCATGCCCTGCGCGAAGTCCAGACCGCCGCCGACCGCGCGGTGCGCCTGTCGAACCAGCTGCTGTCGCTGGCGCGCGCCGAGCCTGGGCTGTCGCTGGAGCGGCTGGGGCCGGTGGAGCACTTCGACCTGGCCGAGCTTGCCTTCGAGACCGGCGCCGAATGGGTGCCGCAGGCGCTCGCGCGGCGCATCGACCTGGGTTTCGAGATCCTGCCCGGGCCAACCTTCACCGGCAGCACGCCCGCGGTCGTGCGCGGCAACCGCCTGCTGATGCGCGAGGCGCTGTCCAACCTGATCGACAATGCGGTGAAGTATGTGCCGGCCGGCGGCCGCATCACCGTGCGCGCCGGCGGCGAGGCCATGGGTCACCGCGGCATGGCGGTGGTGATGATCGAAGACAACGGGCCCGGCATCCCGCCGCAGCGGCGCGAAGAGGTGTTCAAGCGCTTCTTCCGCGGTGACCGTGCGGCCCAGAGCGGCGGCGCCGGCCTCGGACTGGCGATCGTGCACGAGATCGTGACCCTGCACCAGGGCACCATCCATATCGAGGACGTGCCACGGCAGCCGGCCAGCCTGCAGGGCACCGAGGGCACGCCGGAGCGCCGGCCGGTGATGCGCTTCGTGATCCGGATCCCGTGCGAGCCGGCCGGGTCGGCCGGGTCGACCCATTCGGCCGGCTGAACGGCCTCCAGCCTTACTTCTTCTTTTTCTTGTCCTTCGGCGCCAGCATGGTGCCGCGGCATCGCGCGCTGCCACAGCGGCACTCGAATTCCTTCTTCAGCTTGGCCGTATAGCGCGCCTCGATCACCAGGCCATAGTCATAGAACAACTCTTCGCCCTCGGAGATATCGCGCAGCGCGTGGATGAAGACGCGGCCCTTCTTCTCGCGCGCCTCGCAATTGGGCTCGCAGGCATGGTTGATCCAGCGCGCGCGGTTGCCGCCGAACTTGGCATCGATGACGCTGCCATCGTCCAGGCTGAAGTAGAAGGTGTGGTTGGGATCGCTGGGATCGTGCGGGTGGCGCTCCAGTGCCTTCTTCCAAGAGATGTGCTCGCCCTTGTACTCGATCACGCGCTCGCCTTCGGCGATGGACGCGATCGCGTATACGCCCTTGCCGTGCACGCCTGACTGGCGCACCTCGATCCGGTCGCTCGCTGTCTTCTTGCCCGCTGCCTTGTGCTTTGCCTTGTCCGCCATTTGCCTTTCCGTGCGTGTCATTGCCTGCGCGGGCCATTCCGCCGCGATCGCGCATGATACCGGCGCGGCTGCGGCACGTATACGCAACCCCCGGGGTTAGCCGCACCTACACGGCACGCGCCCTGGCGGGTATACGACCTGATCACGCAAGCCTCGCGCATGTGGATAACCCGGCCTCCTTCTGTGGAAAAGCACGCGGATTCGATGTGGGCTGCCTGGGGCTGGCATGGGGATGCCTCAGGCATAAGTCGTAGGCGTTTACCGCAAGACCTCATCCCTAAGGCTGATTCATCCACTGCGACCAACACCGGATACGGCCACTTCTCGTATACGTAAACCGTTGACGGCAAAGACGTTTACGTGGTTTTCCACAGATGGAGGCGATGTTTACCTACTACTACTATCTGTATACATGAAAGAAAGATGTAAACCGAAAGACAGGCACAGGGCAGCGGCAAGAGTCCGACGTATACCGGCGCTCGGGAGGGTTGCCGTATACACGTGGCTGGACGACCGGATCCAGGCATGCACGAGCCGAATACCGAGCCTGCCAAGGTGCTGACCCTGATCTCCGGCGGATGCAACATAGTGCAGTTGAACTGTGGGCTCCTGCGCGCATGGAGGCGCGTTTACGTGCAGGAGGCTCCCCCGGCCAGCTGTTGCTATCCCAGAGGGCCTGTAAACGCCTTTGCAGCGCTTCATGGCGTTATACCGACCCCCAGGGCTACCCTTGAGGTGGCGGCATAGCTGCACGCCTGTGCAGCGCCATGTGGCCGTCCCTGCGCTCGATGCGAGGCGTTTGCGCCGCAACGGCAGGGCTCGAAACCTGCCTTGTCGACGCGTCGATTTGCCGCCAGCCACGGCCTGATGCGGCCTTGCGGAAAACTGCAGGTAACAATCTGTTCCCGGTGCGCCTTGTCCGACACGGTATCATGTGGCCCGCGGCGTCTTTGCCGGGGCGGTGCCAGCCTGGCTGCCGCCAACCGGGACGCCTGTGTTTTATCAACTCGATACGGAGTGAAGCATGACGAAAACCGAACTGATCGACGCTATCGCAGCCGGTGTGGACGGTCTGACCAAGGCCAAGGCAGAACAGGCACTGAACGTGACCCTGTCGGCCATCATGGACGCCGTGGCAAAGGGCGATACGCTGAGCCTTATCGGCTTTGGCACGTTCAGCAAGGGCGAGCGTGGCGAGCGCATGGCGCGCAACCCGCGTACCGGCGAAGAAATCAAGGTGGAAGCCGCCAAGACCGTGAAGTTCAAGGCCGGCCAGAAGTTCAAGGACGCTGTCAACCAGTGAGCCTGACGGGCTGCACTGCACGGCCCGTGTTTGTTTGACCCCGCCATGCCGCCGCCGGCCGCAAGCTTCGACCAGGGCGCAGGTGAGCGCCAGGCGGGGGACGTTATCCACAGCAGGGATCGACGTTTTCTGCAGTATCCGCCGCATCGCCGAAGCCATTGCCGAAGCGGTTGCGCGCCAGGTCTTCCAACGGGCGTCCAGCCAAGGCCGATGCAGGGCCGGATAGGGCGCCGAGCCATGTGGGGCTTTCATGTTCGCCCGTCCATTGCGCCGCAGATCTCCACAGCGTTATGCACAGCGCTTTCCACAGCGGATTCCACAGGTTTCTCCACAAGCAATCTGCGCCGCCGCGGCGCTGGCGCTGCTGAGCGCCTGCACCACCGTCAGCGAACCCGCGCGCCCGCAGGCACGCCCGCTGCCCGACAACGAGCGGCCGGTCACCACGCCCGGCGCCACACCGCGCGAGCGCATCGTCGAGATCGCCACGCAGGAGTGGGCACGCTGGGGCGGGCAGGTGGTGCGCCTCGGCCGCGACGACAGCGCTTGCGTCACCTACAGCCCGGTGCCGGCGCCCGAACTGCCCCCGGCCTTGCCGGAACCGCCGGAGGTGCAACCCGACGACAAAGCCAATACCGGAGCGCCCGCCAGCGGCACCAGCGCCGACACCGACAACCACAACGTCAAGTGGCCGCGCGCCGATTGCATGACCTTTCCGGACGGCACCGGCATGGAGGCCACGCCGACGGGCTGCACGCTGGCCCGGCGTTACTGGGGCATCGTCGGCGAAACCCCCAGCTGCGGGCAGGTCACGCAAGGCGCGTGGGCCTGGTCGGCGGTGTTTATCTCCTGGGTGTTGCGCAAGGCCGGGCTGGATGAGCAGCAGTTCCTGACCGGCCAGTCACATTCGATGTACGTGGTCGATGCGCGCGACGGCATCCTTGCCCGTCCCGCCTTCCGCATCGAACCCGTTCCGGCCATGCCCCGCCCGGGCGACATCGTCTGTTCCGGACGCGGACGCGACCGCTACCTGGAGGATGTGGCCGAGATCGGCTTCGGCACCACGCCGATGCATTGCGACATCGTGGTGGCCGTCGATCCGGCGGCGCGGGTGGTGCGTGCCATTGGCGGCAATGTCCAGCAATCGGTATCGATAGAGGAAATCGAACTGGGCGATTCGGGGCGGATCGATGGCGTAACCAATTCGCATATGCCCTGGCTGCTGGTGATGCGGAACAACCTGCAATAGGCGGTACGCTTATTGGTGTGAATAATCATTCGTAGGTGAAAATTCGCTCGATGATTATTCGAATGAATAGTTTGGCGTTACTCGAACAGCTCAAACAGCTCGAGCTGCGACTGATTCCGGTCGCTGGTCGCCACCCCTACCCCCAGCAACCGCACCGGTAGCCCGCGCCGGGCGTGGCCTTCTGCGAGCAGGCGCGCATAGACAGCGCGGTCGGGCGCATGGCCGCGGCATTCCACCGTGGTCTGGCGGAAATCCGAAAAGCGCAGCTTGACCGTCAGCTTGTCGATGGTGCCGTGCGCCTGCGCGCGGGCAATGCGCGCCTCGAGCATGGCGATCAGCGGCTCCAGTTCGGCCAGGCACGCCTGCAGGTCGGGCAGGTCGTCGGCATAGGTCTCTTCCACGCTGATCGACTTGCGCTCGCGCTCGGGCGTGACCTCGCGGTCGTCCACGCCGCGGCACAGCTTGTAGAGCCGCGTCCCAAACGCGCCGAATTCGCGGTGCAGCCGGTCCGGCGACCACGGCCGCAGGTCGCCGCAGGTCTGCGCGCCCAGCCCCCGCAGCTTGGCGGCGGTGACCTTGCCGACCCCGTGGATGCGGTCGACCGGCAGCGCGGCGACGAAGGCATCAACCGCCGCCGGGCGGACTACGAACAGCCCGTCGGGCTTGTTCCAGTCGCTGGCGATCTTGGCGACGAATTTGCTCGGCCCGACGCCGGCGGAAACGGTCACGCCGACCTGGTCGCGCACGCGCTGGCGGATTTCTTCGGCAATGCGGGTCGCGCTGCCGGCGTGGCGCGTGCACAGGCTGACGTCGAGGTAGGCCTCGTCCAGCGACAGCGGTTCGACCAGCTCGGTGTATTCGCGGTAGATCGCAAAGATCTGGCGCGACACTTCGCGATACTTGTCCATGGCCGGGCGCAGGATCAGCAGATCCGGGCAGCGCTTGACCGCCTGCGCCGACGCCATGGCCGAGCGCACACCGAACGCACGCGCTTCGTAATTGCAGGTAGCGATCACCCCGCGCCGGTCGGGCGAGCCGCCCACGGCCATCGGCCGGCCGCGCAGCGACGGGTCGTCGCGCATCTCGACCGAAGCGTAGAAGCAATCGCAGTCGCAATGGATGATCTTGCGCTGGACCGGGGGCGTGGCATCAGGCGGCGCGGACATTGCCAGGTACCAGGTTTATCTACGAGAAGAATGAACGATTGGTTGATTTAAATCGATTCATTAGTCGCCTGGATGGAAGCCGCCTTTTGCCGGCTGTTCATCCACAACCCTTCCGCCGCATACAGCGCCAGCGAAATCCAGATCAGCGCGTAGCCGGCCTGCTTCTGCGCGGGAAACGGTTCATGCCACAGCCACACGCCCAGCAGCAGCTGCAGCGTCGGCCCGGTGTATTGCAGCAGCCCCAGCAGCGACAGCGGGATGCGCCGCGCGCCCGCGGCGAAGAACAGCAGGGGCACCGCCGTCACCGGCCCGGCCATCAGCAGCAGCAGCTGCGTACCTGGCGCTGCGTGAGTAAAGCCATCCTGCCCCGTGGTGAACAGGTAGGCCAGCATCGCCGCGGCAAATGGAAACAGCAGCAGCGTCTCCAGCGACAGTCCTTCGAGCGCCCCCAGCGCCCCCGTCTTGCGCAACAGCCCATAGCCGCCGAAGCTGGCCGCCAGCCCCAGTGCGATCCAGGGCAACTGGCCCGCCGCCACCGTCAGCCACGCCACCCCGGCGGCGGCCACCGCGATCGACAGCCACTGCACCGGACGCAGCCGCTCGTGCAAAAACACCACGCCCAGCAGCACGCTGAACAGCGGATTGATGAAGTAGCCCAGGCTGGCATCGACCACGCGATTGGCCGACACCGCCCAGATATAGAGAAACCAGTTGGCGCACAGCAGCGCCGCGCTGGCGCCGAACGACTGCAGCAGGCGCCGGTCCTTCAACTGCCCGAGCCAGGCCCACTGGCGCCGCCAGGCCAGGATCAGCCCCAGGAACACCAGCGACCACACCATCCGGTGCAGCAGGATCTCCGTCGGCGCAATGCCGGGCAGCGACTTGATATAGAGCGGGAGCAGCCCCCAGATGACATAAGCCAGGAGCGCGTAAAGGATGCCGATTTGCATAGGGAATTCCGGTCGATGCCGGCGATTCTACCGGCGCCGGGGAAAGCTCGCCGGGCAATAAAAAACCCCATGCCCGCGGACAGGCATGGGGTTTGTGCCCGGCACCGGCCGGAACGTGCTTAGAGTTTGCGCGCGAAGCTGAACTGCGCGTAGGCCTGCTCGGCCACGTTGAACCACGCCGCCTCGTTGTTGCGGAATACGCGCCAGTCGTCGTAGATCTTCTTGAACGACGGGTTCTTGGCGGTCTCGTCGGCGTAGGCTTCCTGGGTCGCCTTGAAGCAGGCTTCCATGATTTCCTTGGAGAATGGGCGCAGCTTGACGCCGTTTTCCAGCAGGCGCGCCAGCGCCTGCGGGTTGACCGTGTCGTACTTGGCCATCATGGTGGTGTGGGCCTCGATGGTCGCCGTTTCCAGCGCGCGCTTGTACAGTGCCGGCAGCTTCTCATATTCGCTGGCCGAGGCGTAGAACGACAGCTGCGCGCTGCCTTCCCACCAGCCCGGGTAGTAGTAGTAAGGCGCCACCTTGTAGAAGCCCAGCTTCTCGTCATCGTACGGGCCCACCCACTCGGCCGCGTCGATCGTGCCCTTTTCCAGCGCCGGGTAGATGTCGCCGCCGGCGATCTGCTGCGGCACCACGCCCAGGCGCGACAGCACCACGCCGGCGAAACCGGCGATACGGTACTTCAGGCCCTGCAGGTCGGCCACGGTCTTGATTTCCTTGCGGAACCAGCCGCCCATCTGCGCGTTGGTGTTGCCGCCCAGGAAGTTGACGACGTTGTATTCCTTGAAGAATTCGCGCATCAGCTTCATGCCGTTGCCCTGCAGCATCCAGGCGTTCTGCTGGCGCGCGGTCAGGCCGAACGGCACAGTGGTGTCGAAGCACAGCGTCGGGTTCTTGCCGAAGTAGTAGTAGCCGGCGGTGTGGCCGATCTGCACGGTGTTGTTCTGCACCGAGTCCAGCACCTGCAGGCCCGGTACGATCTCGCCTGCCGCGAAGACCTTGATGTTGAACTTGCCGTCGGTCAGTTCCTTCACACGCGCCGACAGCAGCTCGGCGGCGCCGAAAATGGTGTCGAGCGACTTGGGGAAGCTCGAGGCCAGGCGCCATTCCACGGCCGGGTTACTGCCGACCACGGCCGGTGCTGCCGGACCGCTGGCGGCGACAGGCGCTGCCTTCTCTTCACCCTTGCCGCACGCGGCCAATGCCCCGGTGGCGGCCACGGCCGACGCCTTCAACAGAAAGGAACGACGTTCCATCTCTACTTCTCCTCTTATAGATATTGGTTCGGATGCAAGCGCGGCTCGCTTGGTGCCGGGCGCCGGACCGTGACGCACATGCCGCCGGCGATCGTGTCGATAGGCGGCCTGCGCAAGCTGTGCCTGTTGCGAACGGGCACGGCGGTGTGCCCTGCATGGCCGGGACTTGCGTCGCACGGCGAGGGCTGTCTTACCCGAAAGACAAGCCAGCCGATTATAGCGGTGGCCCTTTCGGCACGGAGCATCGCGCCAATACGGGTTTTCGCTAGTCGATTGCGACAGGCGGCGTGTGATTTTCGCATTGTGAGACGACCAACACTGTGATGGATTTTGTAACCCGGCTTGCGGTCAAATGGAGCGGCTGATAAAAAACAGTCCCCGCCTTTGGCGGGTTTGTTTCGCCGGTTTGTCTCATTCCGGCCGAGGGACTGCCCGCTGGAATCGTTGTTCGCCTTGTTGTCTGTCTTGCCGTTCGTCCTGCTGCCCACCTCCTGCCGGCCTGCCGCCGTCCTGCCCTGCCCGAGCCCTGCCGCCGGGCCGGGGGGCTTGCCCGTGCGCCGCCCAGGCTTTGCCGTGCTGGCCGCCTGGGGGCTGGTGGCATGCACGCAGACCGGCGGGCCAATGGCAGTGGCCGCGGGCGACGGCACGCAGCCGCCGCGCATTGCGCAGCGTCCAGCGGTGCCGCCAGTGGTGCTGGCCCCGAATGTGGCGGCGGCCGCCGGCCAGCCCACCACCCAGCCCACCGCCGCGGCAGTCGCCGCGGGACAGGACGATCCGCTGGCGGCGCTGATCGCCGGCAATGCGGCCCCGGCGGCTGGTTCCGAGACTGCGCCAGTAACGCCAGCCGCAGCGCAGTCCGAGGGCAGCCTGCCCGCGACAGTTGCCGGCACCACCGTGACCGATCCCGGCTTCGTTGGACCGCCGGAGCCACCCGCGCCCCAGCCTCCGCCGCTGGTGCTGTTCCCGCCCCGGCTGGGCGAATTCCGGGCCGATCCGCCGGAACAGCTGGCAGCGGCCAGGACCGATGCACCGGCGGATGCAGCCCCGGAAGCGCCGGCCGCCACCACGTCCGAGACACCATCCGAAGCGCCGCCTGTGCTGCGCTCGCAACTTCCCGCCGACGATCCCGCGGGCGACTCGGTGTGGCGCCTGGGCTACAGCGGCCGCGCCGCCGTCGAAGACCGCCCCGCCACCATGCGCGCCTGCCCGGGCGGCGCGCTGTCGACCGGCATCGGCAGCGGTCTGGCCTGCCGCAGCGCCGGTGAAGTGAAAATCCGCGAGTCGGTGCTTGACCTCGATGGCGGTGCGCAGGTGATGCTGATTGCCCAGGCGCGCGGCACCGACGCCACCACCGTCAACGGCCGTCCCGCCGCGATCGATCCCTACGCGCTGGTGCCGCAGTTCTATACCGCCGTCAGCGGCCTGGCTGTGCTGGACGGCGCCACCATGTGGGCCGGCCGGCGCGACAACGCGCCGTTCCTGATGTCATCCGGCCTGCTGCCGCCCAATTCCACGGCGATGCGCTTCGGCGTCGACAACGCCAAGGTGATCGGCGACATCGGCCTGAACTACCAGTACACTGCGCGCGCGGACCAGAACGGCCAGAACCTGCCGAGCTACCACTCGCTGCGCACCGCGCCCATCCCGACCAACGACAGGGGCTCGGTGCAACTGGGCTTCACCCGCGTCGAAGCCCAGCCGATGGTGCAAGACACCGGCGGCGCATGGTGGGCGTCGGCGCTGCATGAGCAGAAAGGCGTGCTGTACGGCACCAATCGCCTGGGCATGCAGTTCGGCTCAGGCTCGCGCAATGCCATGACCGGCTACACCGGCATGGGGCCGTCCCTGTCGCGCATGCGCGTGGCGGAATCGATCGAATGGAGAGGCCGCTCGGGGCTGGGTGGCGCGGTGGAACAGAGCCTGCAGTTCGACCGTTCCCCGGTCGGCACGCTGCAGTGGACCACCACGCGCGTACGGCCCACCTATGTGGCGAGCGACCAGTTCCGCCTGAACTTCGAGGTATCGCACGACCAGATTTCGTCGGGTTTCGGCGTCAGCGGCCAGCGCACCGCCCTGACGGTGGCGCCCACGCTGACGCTGGGCAAGTCGGCCGGCAATGCCAACCTGCGCGCGTTCTATACCTACAGCCGCGCCAGCGACGTGGACGGCATCGGCTATACCGCGCCGGCCGACGCGTGGGCATCGCAGGCCAGCGGCTCGATCTTCGGCGTGCAGCTCAATCGGCGCTGGTAGCGCTGGTCTGCCAGGCGCGCCGCGATGATGAGGCGGTCGTTGCGCTGTCGGCCGGTGCCGCGTTCGAGGCAAGCTCAGCGGTATCGGCAGCCGGCTTTCGGCACAGCCAGTGGAACACCAGCGTGGCCGCCAGGCCGCCGCCGAGCTGCGCCAGCACGAAGCCCGGCACATCGACCGGCCTGATTCCGGTGAAGGTATCGGTCAGCGCGCAAGCAATGGTCAGCGCCGGATTCGCGAACGACGTCGATGACGTGAACCAGTAGCCCGCCGTGATATAGCCCGCCACCACGAATGGCACCAGCTGCGGCCGGCTGCGCAGCGTGCCGATGCCCACGCCGACCAGCCCGAAGGTTGCCACGCATTCGCTCCACCACATCGCCGCACCGGTACGGGCCTGACCCGACCACGCGAGCGCCGGCTCGCCGAACATCGCATGCGCGGCCAGCACGCCGCACACGCCGCCCGCCAGCTGCACCACGACGTAGCGCAGCGCATCGCGCGGCGACAGCGTACCCTGCACCAGCGCGGACAGGCTTACCACCGGGTTGAAGTGCCCGCCCGACACCGGCCCCAGCGAGACCAGCAGCGCCACCAGCCCGGCGCCGGTGGCCAGCGAATTGGCAAGCAGCGCCAGCGCGGTATCGCCGGCGGCAAGGCGCTCGGCACGGATGCCCGAGCCGATCACGATCGCCACCAGCAGCGCCGTGCCCAGTCCTTCGGCCACCAGGCGGC
The DNA here is from genome assembly GCF_044748965.1 of Cupriavidus sp. NPDC089707. Taxonomy (NCBI): domain Bacteria; kingdom Pseudomonadati; phylum Pseudomonadota; class Betaproteobacteria; order Burkholderiales; family Burkholderiaceae; genus Cupriavidus; species Cupriavidus sp. NPDC089707. Next base: position 139,247 of record NZ_JBIVHB010000005.1, on the reverse strand, counting down.
GGGCGCGCGTACTCATCGCTGCGCTCCGATGCCGGCGCAGTGGCCGGCAGGCAAGCGCAAGTTTGCGGCAATGGGTGCGGAACGAGGGGGGAAAATTTGCAGCGGCAAGATCGACAACGTCGCCTGAGACGACGCCTCATACGGTGGCATTCAGCGGGGGGCGTCCGCGCGAAACCGGTGCGCGATGCCAGGCCCCGCGCGGACGCGACAGTGTTCCGCCAGGCGCCCTGGAGCGTCAATGCGCGGCGGCTTTGTTGTGTGCTGACGCCGGGTATCGAATCGACACTGCGGGCCGGCTCTCGTCTACACTAAGCCAGCCTGCACGGCCAGCACCGATATCGCGCGCCTGCTCGCCGGCATGCCAGGCCCGACCCCTGACCGCACCGACAGGAGCCCGCCCCATGTGGCGACGTTTGCTGCCGCAGCCGCGCTGGCTGCCCCGCCTAGCCGTCATGCGCCCGCAACGGGTTGTGCTGGTTTGCTTCGGCGCGGTGTTCCTGATCACGCTGGTGGTCGCCGCGCGTGAGTTGTACCTGGTGCGCGAGCGCGTCATCGGCGCGCACCAGCATGCGCTGGTGCTGCGCGCGCTGGGCGTGGACGCGATTCTTTCCGCCGAACGCCGCCGCCTGTTTTTCCTGCGCGACTTCTCCGAGCATCTGTTCGCGCTGCACGCCAATGTCGGCTCGGCCGATACCGATATCGAGCGCGCCTATGCTGCCCGCAATGACGAAGTCTGGCAGTTGCCCCTGCCGCGTGGCGATGCGCCACTGATCGGCGTCGGTCCCCACAGCCTTGCCGGCCTGCAAGGGTTTGCCCGCCGCGATGCCGACCTGAAGGCCGATCTCATGGTCGGCCGCACGCTGAGCCAGCTGCTCGGGCTGGGCCTGCGCGGCGACCTGATACAGGGCAATGCGCTGTTTATCTCGTCCAATGGCTTCTTCGCCATCTATCCGCCGCAGGATCCTGCCAAGGCCGTCCGGCTCATGCAGCGATTCGACAGCATGGACTACTACCGCGGCCACATGCCGGCGCAGAACCCGACCCGCGCAATCCATTGGGCGCCTCTCTATACCGAATTCGAGGGCGCGCGCGTGCTGACCACGATCAGCATCCCGGTCTATGCCGGCAGCCAGTTTCGCGGCGTGATCGCCGTCGACGTCGCGCAGCAGCGCCTGCACGAGCTGCTGGGTGCCGCCAGCGCGCCGGGCGCGGTGCACTACATGGTCAATATGCACGGCGATGTGGTGTCGTCATCCGGCAGCGGGTTCTCCAGCCTGCAGAAGTGGCCCGAGGCCGTACCCGGAGACTGGTCAGGACATCGCGTGGCGGAACTGTTCGCGCGCGGCTCCGGCATGCTCAGCCATAACGGCGACCTGCTGTTCTTCCAGCGCGCTGGGCAAAGCCTGTGGCTGGTGGTCGACGTGCTGCCGCTGTCTGCGCTGGCACCGGCGATGTTCAGGCGATTGAGCGGACCCCTGCTGATCGTCTGGCTGCTGTTGCCGCTGCTGCTGTGGGTCACGATGCGCGTGGTCACGCAGCTGTTCGATCACTACCTTGCGCTGGGCGAGAAGCTGCAGGAACTGACGCAGCAGGACCCGCTCACAGGCCTGGCCAACCGCAGGCATTTCCGCGCCAGCTTCGGGCGCGAGGCCAGGCGCCAGCAGCGCGGCGGAACCGCGCTGTCGGTGCTGATGATCGATATCGATTTCTTCAAGAAGGTCAACGACCGCTGGGGCCACGCCAGCGGCGACCGCGTGCTGGGCGCGCTGGCGCAGGCCCTGCACGGCACGCTGCGCGCCTTCGACCTGCCCGCGCGCCTTGGCGGCGAGGAGTTCGCTGTGATGCTGCCGCAGACCGGCCTGGCCGACGCGGTGCGGATCGCGGAGCGCCTGCGCGAGGCGATCGCCGGCTGCACAGTGGCGGCCGAGCCGGAAGCCGAGCCCGAGTCCGATCCCGCGCTTCATGCCGCAAAGGCGGGAACCGCGGGCCCCGAACGCGTGATCCGCTTCACGATCTCGATCGGCGTAGCCGAATCGCCGGGCGACGCCCCGCTCGCGCTAGACGCGCTGCTCGCCATTGCCGACCGGCGCCTCTACGATGCCAAGATGCACGGGCGCAACCGCGTCGTCAGCGACGACGGGCTGCATGCGGGCGAAGCGGATATATCGGAGCGGTCGACCTGAGTTCGCATCAGCGCAACAGCGAATCAGCGCAACAGGAATGCGATATCGTCGACGCCGATCTGCGACACCGGGATGCCTTTGCGGCGCTGGAACAGGATGTGCTGCTGCACGCGGCTGCGCTGCTCGGCGAAGAACGCCGGATCGATCGGCGCACCCAGGCGCATGTAGTGCTGCACCAGCAGCTTGTAGGCGCGATGGCGCACCTGCATGGCCTCGGTCTCGGCACGCAGCCGCCGGATCTCGGCCGGACTGCGGTCCACCGCCTGGTGCAGTTCGTCGACGGTGCGGGCGTGGAGTTCACGATAGACGTCGCGCTCTGCCTCGGCCTGGTGCAGCGCATCGCGCAGTTCGCGGATCTTGCGCTGCAGTTTCAGCGTCTGCGTCACTGCCTGCTGCACCTTGCCGGCCGCGCCCAGCGCCTGGCTCGCCGCGGCCATGGTGCTCTTCCACAGGCCGCGCTCGCCGGCCGTCCCGATCAACGTATCCATCTGACCCCCGGTAGAAAGGACTTCCCTTGGCCGGGTACCGCATTGTTCTGCAGCCGAGTGCGGTTTCGCCGGCGCGCGACGCACTGCCAGGTGGCAGGTCGTCAGGCAATCCTAGAGATACCTATAACGGGTGCCAAGTAGAAGATTTTTACTTCTGGATTGGGTGTTGCGTGGCGGGCAAAGACATTTGATAGGTTGCCAGCGGCCGGCGAATGAATTTCTGAGCTTCAAGCACCGGTGGCATATTGTCATCAATATGATGAGAATACATGTCCAGATCCAGTACAATAACCGTTTGTCCTGGATATGGAGCCTGCCGCCATGCAGCCCCAGCGCGTCGAGCGCCTGAGCCACGCACAGCGCGAGCGGCTGGCCTACATCGACTTCCGGCTCTACTTCTTCGGTGAGATCGGGCGACCGGACCTGATCGAGCGTTTCGGTGTTGCACCGGCAGGTGCGACACGAGACTTGGCGCAGTACCGGGAAATCGCGCCGCGGAATATCACGTTCGATGGCAGCCACAAGATCTACCGTATCGGACAGTTGTTCTCCCCGCTCTTCGAGCACGCCCCGCGGCGCGTTCTGTCATCGCTGGCCTTGGGGTTCGGCGATGGCGTTCACGGGGTGTCGCAGTCGTTGTTGCCCTGCGAGTCACCAACAGCCCTCAGCAACCCCAGGATGGATGTGCTGGCTCCGATCTGCCGGGCCATCCACGCCAAACGCCCAGTCGCGATCCGCTACCACTCGATGAGCAGTGGAGAGTCAGAGCGGGTCATCGTGCCCTTCGCCTTGGTGGACACCGGCATGCGCTGGCACGTCCGTGCCTTTGACCGCAACAGCGGCGAGTTCCGCGACTTCGTCGTAACGCGAATCGAAACGCCCACCTTGCTCGATGAGGAGCCGTTGCCGAACGAGCGCCCGGACAACGACATCCAGTGGACCCGGATCGTTGAGTTGGATTTTGTGCCTCACCCGCGCCTGAGTCGGCCCGAGATCATTCGGATGGACTACGGGATGAAGGATGGTGCAATACGGACGCGCGTTCGCGCCGCAGTCGCTGGCTACATGCTGCTGCGCTGGAGCGTGGACTGCTCGCCGGATCACAGCATCAAGGATGAACAGTACCGACTATGGCTCAGCGACCCGCTGGCCTTGTACGGGGTAGAGAACGCGAAGCTGGCTCCTGGCTACCAAGCGCCGACCAGCCAAAAGAATCGATAGGGAAAGAATAAACGTAATGGCCAAGACACTTGAAGCCCACGACAAACTGATCCGGAAGATCTCCGAAGGCAGCTGCCAGTTCAAGATTCCGGACTATCAGCGCCGCTGCGCCCGGACGACCGAGCAGGCAACGGCGTTGTTCGATGATCTGGTGTCCGCAATGGCGGCTGGAGGCGCAGCATCGTGAGCAACGCCAGGGAAATCGAACGCGCAGAACTCCACAAAACCATCTGGCGCATTGCCAACGATCTGCGCGGCAGTGTCGATGGCTGGGACTTCAAGAGCTATGTGCTCGGCATGCTGTTCTACCGTTTCGTCTCGGAGAACCTGACCAGCTATCTGAACGAACAGGAACGTCGTGCTGGCAGCACCGATTTTGACTACGGCACTTTGAGTGACGCGGAGGCCGAATTTGGCCGCGCCGAGACGGTCAAGGAAAAGGGCTTCTACATCTTGCCCTCCGAGTTGTTCACCAATGTGCGGATGCGCGCCCGGCAGGATGCCAACCTTAACGAAACCTTGAGCCGCATCTTTGCTGATATCGAAGGCTCGGCCACTGGCAGCGACAGCGAAGACGATTTCAAGGGCCTGTTCGACGACCTCGATGTGAACAGCGGCAAGCTCGGCCCCACAGTCGCCAAGCGCAATGAAAAACTGGTCAAGCTGCTCGACGCCATCGGCGATCTGCCGCTCTCCAATGGCAGCTTTTCGGACAACAGCATCGACCTGTTTGGCGATGCCTACGAATACCTGATGCAGATGTACGCCTCGACGGCGGGCAAGTCCGGCGGCGAGTTCTACACCCCACAAGAAGTCTCCGAGCTTTTGGCACGCATCACCGTGGTCGGCAAGACTGAAGTCAACAAGGTCTACGATCCGGCCTGCGGCTCCGGCTCGCTGCTGCTCAATTTCGTCAAGGTGCTGGGCCACGACAAGGTGCGCCATGGTTTTTACGGCCAGGAGATCAACCTCACCACCTACAACCTGTGCCGGATCAACATGTTCCTGCACGATGTGAACTACGAGAAGTTCGACATCGCCCACGGTGACACGCTGACCGACCCCGCGCACTGGGATGACGAACCCTTCGAGGCCATCGTCTCCAATCCGCCGTATTCGATCAGATGGGATGGCGACGCCAACCCGCTGCTCATCAACGACCCGCGCTTCGCTCCGGCGGGCGTGCTCGCGCCCAAGAGCAAGGCCGACCTGGCCTTCACGATGCATATCTTGAGCTGGCTGGCAGTCAACGGCACGGCGGCCATTGTCGAATTCCCCGGCGTGCTCTATCGCGGCGGTGCAGAGAAAAAAATCCGCCAGTATCTGATCGACAACAACTACGTTGATGCGGTGATTCAGTTGCCGCCCGACTTGTTCTTCGGCACCACGATTGCCACCTGCATCATCGTGCTGAAGAAGTCCAAATTCGACAACGCCACGCTGTTCATCGACGCATCGAGTCTGTTTGTTCGCGGTGGCAACAAGAACAAGCTCCTGTCAGATCATCGGCAAAGAATTCTGGATGCCTTCATCCAGCGCAAGAGCATCGACCACTTCGCGCGCCTGGTGGAGAACAGCGACATTGCCGCCAATGGCTACAACATCGCCGTCTCCAGCTATGTCGAGCAGGCCGACACCCGTGAAGCTGTGGACATCACCGAGCTCAACGCGGAGATCGCCCGCATCGTGGCACGGCAAGCGAAACTGCGGAAGCAGATCGATGCCATCGTGGCTGATCTAGAAGGGGCGCGGACATGAACCGGATCGACGAGCTTATCGCGCAACTTTGCCCGGATGGGGTGGAGTTCAGGGAGCTCGATGAGCTGCTTGAAAGAACTTCGAATATCCGATGGCAGGATGTTCAAGGTGAGGAGTTCGAGTACATTGATCTGACTTCGGTTGATCGCAATACCCACGCTATCGGAGATACAGAAACGATTTATGGCGAAACTGCGCCAAGCCGCGCACAACAAATTGTGCGCGAGGGCGATGTGATTTTCGGAACGACAAGACCGATGCTCAAACGCTATTGCCTAGTCCCCTCAGAATACGACGGGCAAATATGCAGCACCGGCTACTGCGTTCTTCGCCCAGATACTGAGTTGCTTCTTCCAAATTTTCTGTTTCATCTACTCGGAACAGAAACGTTCTACAGCTATGTAGAGGCCAATCAGCGCGGCGCAAGCTATCCGGCCATCACGGACGGAGCGGTAAAAGCATTTCGCATTCCGAGACCGCCTGTAGAAGTGCAGGCTGAAATTGCAAAAGTTCTTGATACCTTTACCAAGCTCGAGATGGAGCTGGAGACGGAGCTGGAGACGGAGCTGGAGGCGCGTCGGCGGCAGTACAAGTACTACCGCGACGCGCTCTTGAGCTTCGATGCGCGTATCCATGAGCGCAAGCAAGCGAGCATAAGGTGGATGGCCTTGGGTGAGATCGGGCACTTCACGCGCGGCCGTCGATTCACCAAGGACGATTATGTCCGGGACGGTATCAGCTGCATCCACTATGGCGATATTTATACCCAGTACGGAACCTTTACAACAAAGGCGGTTTCGCATGTGCGTGCTGACTTGGTCTCCACGCTGCGTTTTGCGCAAACGGGCGATATCGTTATTGCTGCTGTCGGCGAAACGGTCGAGGATGTGGGCAAGGCGGTTGCCTGGCTCGGTCAGGATGAGGTTGCGATTCACGATGACTGCTTTGCATTCCGGCACACGATGAATCCAAAGTTTGTGTCGTATTACCTTCAGACTCAAAGCTTCAATGCCGAGAAAAACAAGTTTGTCGCTCGTGCAAAGGTCAAGCGTTTGTCTGGAGAAAACCTGGCCAAGCTAACCATTCCGGTCCCGCCTCTCGAGGAACAAGAGCGCATCGTCGCCATCCTTGACCGCTTCGATGCGCTGGTAAATGACATCACCGATGGCCTGCCTGCCGAGATCGCGGCACACCGTCAGCAATATGTGCATTACCGCGACCGGCTGCTCACTTTCAAGGAAGCCGCATGAGCGCAGATCCCAAACCCTCCCGCTTTGAAGCGATCGCACTGTCCAACGAGAGCACCGTCGTTGCCGAATTTCTGCCTGAATTTCAGGGTGTGCAGCAGGACTGCTATCAAAGTGAAGCGGCTCTGGAGAAAGCCTTCATCAAGCAATTGCAGGTGCAGGCCTATGAATATCTGCCCATCACCTCGGAAGCGCAGCTGATCGCCAACCTGCGCCGCCAGTTGGAAAAGCTCAACAAGGTCACGCTGTCGGACCCCGAGTGGGAGCGTTTTTTTGCCGCAAGCATCGCAGGCGCGAACGACGGTATTCTCGAAAAAACCGCGCGCATTCAGGAAGACCATGTGCAGGTCTTGAAGCGCGACGATGGCACCACCAAGAACATCTATCTGGTCGACAAGGCCAACATTCACAACAACGCCCTGCAGGTCATCAACCAGTACGCAATCGAGGGCGCGCGAGCCAACCGCTATGACGTGACGGTACTGGTCAACGGCCTGCCGATGGTGCACATCGAGCTGAAGCGCCGGGGCGTGGACATCCGCGAGGCCTTTAACCAGATCAACCGCTACCAGCGCGACAGCTTCTGGACGGGCTCGGGGTTGTTCGAGTACGTGCAACTTTTCGTTATCAGCAATGGCACGCTGACCAAGTACTACAGCAACACCGTGCGCGACGGGCATTTGAAGGAGCAGTCCGCCCGGCGTGGCAAAGGCGGCAGCAAGAGCAAGACCTCCAACAGCTTTTCCTTCACCAGCTGGTGGGCCGATGCCCGCAACCAGCCCATCACCGAACTGACGGGCTTCACCAGGACCTTCTTCGCCAAGCATTCGCTTCTGAATGTCCTCACCAAATATTGTGTGTTCGATGTGGATCGCAAGCTGCTGGTGATGCGGCCCTACCAGATCGTCGCCGCCGAGCGCATCCTGCAGCGGATTGCCACGGCCACCAACCACAGGCAGCTCGGCACCGTGGCGGCGGGCGGCTACATCTGGCATACCACCGGCAGCGGCAAGACGCTGACCAGCTTCAAGGCGGCGCAGCTCGCCAGGGGCCTGCCGAACATCGACAAGGTGCTGTTCGTGGTGGATCGCAAGGATCTCGACTACCAGACCATGCGCGAATACGAGCGCTTCGAGAAAGGCGCGGCCAACTCCAACACCTCCACGGCGGTGCTGCAACGGCAGCTGGAAGACCCCAACGCCCGCATCATCATCACCACCATTCAGAAGCTTTCCCGTTTCGTGGTGAAAAACAAGAAGCACCCGGTGTATGAGGCGCATGTGGTGGTGATTTTCGATGAATGCCACCGCAGCCAGTTTGGCGACATGCACGCCGAGATCACGCGGGTGTTCAAGCGCTACCACCTGTTCGGCTTCACCGGCACGCCGATCTTCGCCGAGAATGCCGGTACCACCGGCAATCCGTTGCGGCGCACCACGCAACAGGCCTTTGGCGACAAGCTGCATACCTACACGATTGTCGATGCCATCAACGACAAGAACGTGCTGCCGTTCCGCATCGACTACATCAACACGATCAAGACGCAAGCGGGCATCAAGGACAAGAAGGTGTCGGCGATCGACACCGAACGGGCGCTGTTGGCACCGGAGCGCATCACGCAGATCGTGGGCTATATCCGCGAACATTTCGACCAGAAAACCAGGCGCGCCAGCAGCTACCGCCACGATGGCAAGCGATTGGCCGGGTTCAATTCGCTGTTCGCCTGCGCGTCCATCGATGCCGCCAAACGCTACTACGCGGAATTCGCCGCACAGCAAAAAGAACTGCCCGAGCCCCAGCGGCTGAAGGTGGGCCTGATTTACAGCTTTGCCGCGAATGAGGAAGAAAGCGATGGCCTGCTTGGCGAGGAGGAATTCGAGACTGAGGGGTTGGATCAAGGCTCGCGCGATTTTCTGGAAGCTGCGATCCGGGACTACAACGCCCTGTTCGGCACCAGCTTTGACACCTCGGCGGACAAGTTCCAGAACTACTACAAGGACTTGTCGCAGCGCCTGAAAAAACGCGAGTTGGACATCGTCATCGTGGTCAATATGTTCCTGACTGGATTTGACGCCACCACGCTTAACACCCTGTGGGCGGACAAGAATCTGAAAAGCCATGGGCTGATTCAGGCCTACTCACGCACCAACCGCATCCTCAACTCAGTCAAGACCTACGGCAACATCGTCTCCTTCCGCAATCTCGAGCAGGAGACCAACGACGCACTCGCGTTGTTCGGCAACAAGGATGCCAAGGGCATCGTGCTGCTCAAGCCATACGCCGAGTATTACAAGGAGTACGACAAGCGTATCGGGGAGCTGATCGCCGGGTTCCCACTAGGACGGGCCATCGTCGGCGAGGCGGCACAGAAGGCATTCATCAAGCTGTTCGGCGCGATTCTGCGGCTGAAGAACATCCTCACGGCGTTTGATGATTTTGCAGGTCAGGAGATTCTCACCGAGCGCGAATTCCAGGACTACCAGAGCCTGTACCTGAACCTGTACGCCGAATTCCGCAGCATGTCGGATGCCGAGAAAGAGTCGATCAATGACGATGTGGTGTTCGAGATCGAGCTCATCAAGCAAGTGGAAATCAACGTCGATTACATCCTGCTGCTGGTCGAGCAGTACCTGAAAAAGAGAGGCACAGGCGACGACAAGGAAATCCGCGCCACCATCGAGCGAGCCATCAATTCCAGCCCTGGCCTGCGCAACAAGAAGGACCTCATCGAACAGTTCGTGGATTCGGTGACCACCAAGGCCAAAGTGGACGCGCAGTGGCAGGCTTTCGTGGCGGCGAAAAAGGCCGAGGAGCTGGAGCGCATCATCACGGAAGAAAACCTCAACGCCGAGGCAGCGCGCAGCTTTATCGACAACGCCTTCCGCGACGGAAGCATCCCTGTCACCGGCACCGCCATCACGAAGATCCTGCCGCCGGTATCGCGGTTCTCGAAGAACAATGGCCACGCTACCAAAAAGCAGACGGTGCTGGACAAGCTGACCGCGTTCTTCGAACGGTATTTCGGGCTGGCCTGAACGGGGTAGATGACGATGAACCAAATCCAGACTACCGATCAGGGCCCTGATTGCAGCTTTGCGTCGCGAGCCCATAGAGGAACGGCAGAGAAGGGATTCAAGAAGCTGTTCCGGCTCTGAGGGGAAGAAAAAAGCGCCGCACTCAATGCGGATCGTCGCTGCTTTCACGCAGCCATGCGGGGATGTCCCTCATGCCGTGCAAGATGCGCCAGACATCGATGTGGTCGGGGCGCTCGACGTAGAACACGACATACGGATAACGCTTCAACATCCAAATGCGCAAGCCAGGTAGATCCAGCTCGTGAGCGTAGCGTGGGGAGCCGGTCGCGGGATATCGCCCGATGTGCGCGTACGCCTGCTCCAGCTTATCAATGAAGCCGAGCGCCGCCTGCTCGGCCTCTTTGCTCAGGTAATGGCTGACCGCTTCGTCGACGTCCTGCCTGGCAAGCACTCTCGGGATGACAGGCTTGGCCTTCACCGGGCGCTCCGCACTCGGGCTCGCAACGCGTCGAAGTAGCTACCATCGACGGGTGCAGTCGGTGCGGAGGCCGCCCCGGCCAACAGCAAGCCGCGCAGTTGCTGGCGATCCTGATCCTTGCGGATCAGTTCGCGCACGTACTCGCTGCTGGTGCCGTAGCCGCGTTGGCTGACTTGCTCATCGACAAAGGTCTTGAGCGTGTCAGGCAGGGAAATGTTCATTGTGCTCATGGATTCATCCTAGCGTGTTTGGCAAAATTTGCCAAACCGCCTATGCGGACAACCTCGGCACAGCGCCAAAAAAAAACGGACGCCGAAGCGTCCGTTTCCTTGTTAAATCTGGTGGCCTGGGACGGAATCGAACCGCCGACACAAGGATTTTCAATCCTCTGCTCTACCGACTGAGCTACCGGGCCAAAGAAGCGAAACTATAACTGCTGTTCCTGACGCAGTCAAGCGTCATCTGCGTCACTGGCTCACTGCTCGGCCGGTTCAGGCTTGTTGCGGCCCAGTTCGACGCCGAGCTGCTTGAGCTTGCGGTACAGGTGGGTACGCTCCAACCCGGTCTTCTCGGCCACGCGGGTCATGCTGCCGTGCTCGCGCAGCAGGTGGTATTCAAAGTAGGCGCGCTCGAACAGGTCACGCGCTTCGCGCAGCGGCATGTCGAACGAGAACTGCATCTCGGCCTCGGGCACGCGTGCGGGGCTGCCGTTGGTGGCGGTTTCGGCCACGGCTTCCGGTGCGGCGGTGGCGCTGGCGGATTCGGCCGAGGGCGCGCTTGCCGGCGCGGCGGCCGTGGCGGATGTGCTGCGCGGACGCTCGATGCCGCGTGCCAGGCCCTGCTCCACCGCGGACAGCAGCTTCTGCAGCGCGATCGGTTTCTCCAGGAAATTCAGCGCGCCGATCTTGGTGGCCTCGACCGCGGTGTCGATGGTTGCATGGCCCGACATCATGATGACGGGCATGGTCAGCTGGCCCTGCGCGGACCATTCCTTGAGCAGGCTGACGCCATCGGTATCGGGCATCCAGATATCGAGCAGCACGAGATCCGGCGTGCCGGCCGCGCGGTATTCGCGCGCCTGCTGCGCGTTTTCCGCGAGTTCGACCACGTGGCCTTCGTCGCTGAGGATCTCCGAGAGCAGCTCCCGGATTCCCATTTCGTCATCGACTACGAGGATGGTTGCCATACTTCCCCTCTTAACCCCACCGAAGCGTTCCGGGACCGGATCGCCAAAAGTTGACTATGTCAGTTTAACGAACAGGATCGAGATCTGTGCACCGACGACCTCCGCACCTTCCATGCGATTGCGCAGCTCGATGCGCGCGCCGTGTTCATCAATGATCTTCTTTACCATCGCAAGCCCGAGACCCGTGCCCTTGGCTTTGGTGGTCACGTAGGGCTCGAACGCACGGCTCAGGATCCGTGGTGCAAAGCCGGGACCATTGTCCGCAATGGTGAGCTTGACGGCCTGCCGGTTTTCGCCGGCAGAATCTTTGTATTCTACAGTCTCGGTGTTCAGAGTGATATGGGGCGCCGCCCTACCCGCCGCGACGTTCTCCGCGGCCGCATCCTGCGCGTTCTGCAGCAGGTTGTGGATGACTTGGCGCAGTTGCGTGGGATCGCCCTTGATCTCAGGCAGCGCAGTGCCCAGCGCCGGATGGATCACCGGATGCTCGTGCACCGCCGGATCGTCGATGCCATACAGATGCAGCACCTCTGACACCAGGCTGTTGAGCTGCAGCGATTGCAGCACCGCGGGCGGCGTGCGCGCGTAGTCGCGGAAATCGTCGACCATGCGCTTCATCGCCGCCACCTGGTTGACGATAGTGGCGGCGCCGCGCTTGAGCACGTCGACGTCGGTGCCTTCCAGCTTGGGCGAGAGCTTCATCTGCAGCCGCTCGGCCGACAGCTGGATCGGCGTCAGCGGGTTCTTGATCTCGTGCGCGAGGCGCCGGGCCACTTCGCCCCAGGCCACCGAGCGTTGAGCGGAAATCACATCGGAAATATCGTCGAAGACGATGACGTAGCCGGGCTCGTCGCGCTCGCCGCCGGGCAGCCGCGCGCCGCGCACCAGCAGCGTCAACGGCTGTTCGTCAATGCCGCCGTGGCCCTGCGGCAGCTCGATCTGCTTTTGCCAATGCTCGGCGCCGCCCAGCACCTCGCTGGTGTTCTGGTCCGAGAAGGCCTGGCGCACGATCTCGCCGAACGGGCCCATCCCCGGGATCTGTTCTACCGGCAGTCCCAGCACGGCGCCGAACGGCTGGCGGAAGATGCGCTCGGCGCCGGGGTTGGCCGTAATCAGCACGAAGCGCCGGTCGAATACCAGCACGCCCGCGGTCAGGTTCTGCAGCACGCTTTCGAGGTAGGCCTTGGACTGCTCCAGCGCCGCGCGGTTTTCTTCGACCGCCAGGCGTGCCTCGGCCAGCTGCCTGGTCATCTGGTTGAACTGCTGGGTCAGCATGCCGAGCTCGTCGCGGCTCTTCAGTTCGCGCTTGGGCGACAGGTCACCCTCGGCCACTTCCTTGGTTCCCTGCAGCAACATCAGCAGCGGCCGCGCCAACTGGCCGCCGAGCAGCAGCGCCAGCATCACCGCGATAAAGACCGCGAGGAACAGCGTCAGCGTCAGCGTCCCGATATACATCTTGCGCAGGCCGGTGCGGCCCAGCGCCTTCTCCTGGTACTCCTGGTAGGCGCGCTGGACTTCGTCGGCATTGCGCGCGAGCACGGCCGGCACCGGGTGCAGCACCTGCAGATAGCGTTCCTCGCGTACGGTCTCCCCGACCAGGCCGAAGCCGCTCGACGGCGATTCCTCGGCACGGCGTTCCACCGACAGGCCCGACCCCGCCCAGCGCGAGTGCGGTGCCGCGCGCGGCGCGCTCGCGGCCATCTGGTCCTGCGCAGTGGTTGGGGCCGCGCCAAGCGGGATGATCACGCGCAGCCGGTACAGGTGGCTGCTGTCGACGCGCTCGGCGCTCTGGCTGTCCTGCGTCGGATCGGTGCCGCCTTCGACCGCGGCGTAGCCGCCCGCCAGCCGCGCCTGCTCGGCCAGCACGCCCGAGGGCAGGTCGGGCACCAGCGCGGCGTAGTTGCTCGATGCGCTCGCCAGCACGCGGCCGCTGCCCGTGAAGATTGCCGCCTCCTGCACGCCGTACTGCTCGCGCAGCCGGCTCAGCTGCAGCGACGTGGACACGCCCGACGAACCGGCCAGCTGATCGGCCATCAGCCGCGCCTTGCCCTGCAGGTCGGCCAGCGCGCTGTCGATGGTGGAGCGGCCCAGGTTGAGGCCGGCTTCGAGCGCGGTTTCCACTCGCACGTCGAACCAGGACTCAATGCTGCGCGAGACGAACTGCAGCGACACCAGGTAGATCAGCACGCCCGGCAGCACGCCCACCACGCCGAAGAACACCGCGAGCTTGGTCATCAGCCGCGTGCCGAACTTGCCGCGTCGGTAGCGCAGCCACAGCGTCACCGCGAGTGCGCCGATGGTCAGCACCAGCAGCGCGCCGATCACCAGGTTCACCTTGAACAGCAGCGTGAAATAGCGATCGAAGAATTCGGTATTGGCCGATGCCCCGGCCAGCAGGCCAACCAGTACCAGCGCCAGGAAAACGATGATCCCGGCCACGACGCGATACAGCACGCGCCGGAAGCGGCTGTCCCACAGCGAGGTGTTCATGGCTGGCTAGAGGCGGTCAGCGCCGGCTGCGCCAGCAGCGCGGTCGACAGCGCGGTCGATGCCGTCTGCACGAACACGGTATTGCGCGGATCCACTGCGGCGGCAGGTGCGCCCGGTGCGGACGCAGGCGCGGGCACGGCAGGTGGAGCGGGCAGCGGCGGCGAGGCCGGCGGCGGCGCCGGAACCGCGGGCACCGGCACCGGCGTTGGTACTGCGTTCAGGTCCGTCGGCACGGTGTAGATAAAGCGCCGCCAGTCCGAAGCCAGGTTCCAGTCGCGCGTATTGACCGCATTGATCTGGAACGGCTTGGGCAATTGCGACAGGTCCAGTCGCATGCGCACCTGCGCGTGATAGCTCTCGCCGGGCTTGATCGCGTTACGCTCGAACACGCGCCAGCCACGTACCCGCTGGATAAACTGCAGCGCGCTCTTCAGCCGCGAGAACGGCAGCTGCAGGCCGCCGGTGGAAATGCGGTATTGCCGCGTCAGCGGCTGGAAGGACAAGCGCACGCTGCGGCTGGTGTTGACGGGCTTGTCATCGAACCAGTACCAGCGCGGCCGCGTCAGCTCGAAATCAACCACGAAATAGAGCGAAATGCCCTTGTGCAGGGCGTCTTCCAGCGCGGGGGGCAGGTCGAACTCGAAGCTCGCGGCCAGTTCGAAGCCGCCGTCCTGGTATTCGATGCGGGCCTCGGTGGCCTCGATCACCTGCGCCTGCGCGGCAGGCGGCAGCCAAAGCAGCAGCGCCAGTGCGAGCATCAGCACAACCCGCATGCGCGTCAGAAGATGCGTCATTCCCGTGGCGAGATCCACGGTAACGCGGCAGTCTGACGGGCGCGGCGTGCTCAGCATCGGATCAGATCAGGCGCGTTTCTGAAAGCGGGCGTAGAAGAAGCCATCGTGATCCGATGGCAAACTGGCGTGGCCGGAGTCCTTTTCACCTTGTTCGCCGGCCGAGGGCGTTGTCGTACGGGTGCCGGGCAGCAGTTGCCCCGGTGCCTGCAATCGTATCGCATCTGCCAGTTGTGCACCAAACCAGCGCGCCTGCTCCTCGCCTTCCGTTGGGAAAATAGAACACGTGACGTAGACCAGGATGCCGCCCGGCTTGAGCAGCGGCCACAACTGCGACACGATGCGGCGCTGCTCGGTGATCAGCTTGGCGATATCGGTTTCACGGCGCAGCCAGCGGATATCGGGATGGCGCCGCACGATGCCGGAGGCCGAGCACGGCACGTCGGCCAGGATGCGGTCGAAGGGCTGGCCGTCCCACCAGTCGGCGGGCCGGCTGGCATCGCCCACCACGATGCGGGCTTCTTTGCCGAGGCGCGCCAGGTTTTCGTTGATGCGGGTGGCGCGCTGCGGGTCGCTTTCCACCGCGGTCACGTCGATGTCGGCAAGCTCCAGCAGGTGGCCGGTCTTGCCGCCCGGCGCAGCGCAGGCATCGAGCACGCGCATGCCGTCGGCCACCTCCAGCAGCGGCGCGGCCAGTTGCGCGCCGGCGTCCTGCACCGACACCGCGCCTTCGGCGAAGCCCGGCAATTGCGTCACCGGCACCGCGCGCACCAGGCGCACGGCCTGCGGGCCGACCACGGTGCCGGCCAGGCCGGCATTGGCCAAGTCGGTCTGGTATTGCTTCACGCTGACCCGCGCGGTGTTGACGCGCAGCGTCATCGGCGGGCGCACGTTGACGCTCGCGGCGAGATCGGTCCACTGCTCCGGGTACGCCTCGCGCAGCATGCGCAGCCACCACGGCGGCAGGTTCCAGCGCGCCTGTTCGTCGCGGTTGACCTCGGCCAGCAGCGCCTTGCGCTCGCGCAGGAAACGGCGCAGCACCGCGTTGACGAGGCCGCGCGCATGCGCGGTCTTGGGTTCCGAGGCGGCCGCGCTGACCGCCTGGTCGACCACGGTGAAGGTGCTGTAGCCGGCGCGGCCTGAGGCGCCTTGCGCCGCGTCCTGGCTGTCTTTGTCCTGCCGCTGGCCCGGCGCCTGCTCGACCAGCAGCGCAAGCGCCACCGCCAGCAGCGAGTCCACCTGCGCGCCGGGCGGGCGCGTGACCAGCCTGGTCACCAGCGCGCGCGCGGTGCCGAACTGGCGCATGGTGCGGTAAGCGATGTCCTGCAGCGCGCCGCGCGTGGCGGCATCGCGCACGCGGTCCAGGCGCAGCTGCGCGGCGGCGTCCTCGATCGCCTGCGGCAAGGCGGTGCCTTCGCTGACGGCGCGTACCGCGGCGGCGGCGCCAAGCATCTGGAAGGCAAGCGAATCGGGAGGCAGGCGCATATCGGTCAGGCAGCGGGTGAGGCGGCAGGTAAGTCGTGAATCGGTGGGCAGCCGGGCGAGGGCAAGAAAAATGCCCGCTGGTCCAGGTTTAAACCAGCGGGCAGTTTACCTTGTGTGGGGGCCGCGCTCCGGAATTGCCGCCGCAACGGCTCTCCGGGGCCCCGCGAACTCCCGCCCGGTCAGGCGGGATAGGTTCCGGTCTGCGCCATCCGCATCAGGCGCGCGATGCGTTCCTCGGTCGCCGGGTGGGTCGAGAACAGGTTGGCGATGCCGCCGCCCGCGAGCGGGTTCATGATCATCATCTGTGCCGTGGCCGGGTGCTCCTCGGCCGCCTGGAACGGGATGCCCTGCGCGTAGCGGTGGATCTTGTCCAGCGCGCTGGCCAGCGCCTGCGGGTCGCCGCTGATCTCGGCGCCGCCGCGGTCGGCCTCGAACTCGCGCGCGCGCGAGATCGCCATCTGGATCAGCGCGGCCGCCAGCGGTGCCAGGATCGCTACCGCGATGCTGGCGATGGGATTGGTGCGGTTGCCGTTTTCGTCGCGGCCGCCGAAGAACATCGCCATGTTGGCCAGCGCCGAAATGGCACCGGCCATGGTCGCGGCGATGGTCGAGGTCAGGATGTCGCGATGGCGCACGTGCGCCAGCTCATGCGCCATCACGCCGCGCAGCTCGCGCTCGGACAGTACGCGCAGGATGCCGGTGGTCGCCGCCACCGCGGCGTGTTCCGGGTTGCGGCCGGTGGCGAAGGCGTTCGGCGCGTCTTCATTGATCAGGTAGACGCGCGGCATCGGCAGGTTGGCGCGCTGCGCCAGCTCCTGCACCATGCCGTAGAACTGCGGCGCGGTACTGGCGTCGACTTCCTGCGCGTTGTACATGCGCAGGACCATCTTGTCCGAGAACCAGTAGGAAAAGAAGTTCATGCCGAGCGCGAGCAACAGCGCCATCATCATGCCGCTGCGTCCGCCGATCATGCCGCCGATGACGATGAACAGCGCCGTGATGGCCGCCATCAGCATGAAGGTCTTGACCCAGTTGAACATTGCGGTGATCTCCATGTAGTGGACCGTGCCGGCCGCTGCAAGACTTTGCAAAACATGCCGGCGCGATGACCGTTAGATAGGGGCCAACACCAGAAAATTCAACTGCTTGCGGAGGATGCTGTCCAGCCGCCGCACCATGGCGCATGGCGCACACGAAGTTGTTTGCCGCGCTGATTTGACCGATTATGCCTGCGCCGCCTCATTGCCGGGGACCGCGCAGCGCGTGCCCGGCGGCAGCGGCATGGCCTGCAGGAACTGCTGCGCCGGCTGGCGGCGCCCGCCCGGCTTCTGCAGCTCGGTGACCTGCAGGGCGCTGCCGTCGCCGCAGGCGATGATGATACCGCCGGCATCGGCCGCCAGCACCGTGCCGGGCGGGTGCGGCAGGTTGCCGGCCGCGGCCAGCGGCAGCGCCTGCCAGCACTTGATGACAGTATCGCCGACCTGCACGGTGGCGCCGGGGAACGGGTTGAAGGCGCGCACCTGGCTGGCCAGCGCCGTGGCCGGGCGGCGCAGGTCCAGCGGCGCCTCGTCCTTGGCGATCTTCTCGGCGTAGGTGACCCCGGCTTCGGGCTGCTTTGTCGCCGCCAGCGCGCGGCCAGCGGCCAGTTCCTGCAGCGCCGCGACGGTCATGCGCGCGCCCAGCGCGGCCAGCTTGTCGTGCAGCGTGCCGGTGGTGTCGTCGGCGCCGATCGGCACGGCCTCGCGCGTGAGCATGTCGCCGGTGTCCAGGCCTTCGTCCATCTGCATCAGCGTGATGCCGGTCTCGGCATCGCCGGCTTCGATGGCGCGGTGGATTGGTGCCGCGCCGCGCCAGCGCGGCAGCAGCGAACCGTGGATATTGAGGCAGCCCAGGCGCGGCAACTCCAGCACCTCGGCCGGCAGGATCAGGCCGTAGGCGGCGACCACCATCACATCGGGGGCGAGTTCCGCCAGCGTGTCCACGGCCGCCGCGGCCTCTTCCGGATACTTGCCTTGCCGGCGCAGTGAACGGGGCTGCAGCACGGGCCCGAGGCCGTTGGCTAGCGCGAATTGCTTGACCGGACTCGCTTGCAGCTGCATGCCGCGGCCCGCGGGCCGGTCCGGCTGCGTCAGCATGGCCACCACGGGAAAGCCGGCGGCGTGGATGGCTTCAAGCGCGACGCGCGCGAACTCGGGCGTGCCGGCAAAGGCGACACGCAGGGGCTTGGCTTGGGACATGGCAGGTTCCGAGGTGAATACTGGCTGAAAGCGCAACCGGCCGCTATCGCGGCCGGTACGTTTGTTCTTCGGAAGTCATAAAGATAGCAGACCCCGCGCGCGTGTCGAGCGCAGGCGGCGGATTCCGCCGTGCTGTTACATCTTCGCGCGGAGGCCGCGCCGACTTACATGCGCGTGCGTTCGCGCTTCTGCAGCTTGCTCTTGATGCGGTTCAGCTTGAGCGGCGACAGGTACTCGACGAACACCTTGCCGCGCAGGTGGTCGATCTCGTGCTGGATACATACGGCCAGCAGATCGTCGGCGTCCAGCTCGAAGGTCTCGCCCTTCTCGTTGAGCGCGCGCACGCGCACGCGGTCGGGGCGCTCGACGCGGTCATAGACCTCGGGCACCGACAGGCAGCCCTCTTCCCATACCTTGCGGTTGTCGCTGGCCCAGACGATTTCCGGATTGATAAAGACCTGGAGCTGGTCGCGCGTTTCGGAAACGTCGATTACCACCACCTGCTCATGGACGTTCACCTGCGTCGCGGCGAGGCCGATGCCCGGTGCTTCGTACATGGTCTCGGCCATGTCCTTCACCAGCTGGCGGATGCGGTCGTCCACGGCCGCGACGGGTTTCGCGACGGTGTGCAGGCGGGGATCGGGGTAGGTCAGGATGTCGAGTTTTGCCATGATGCTAGGGCGCAACGCCCGACTGGGCGAGCGGCTCCGCCGCGTTGCGGCGTCGGGACTTTACATGCAGAATCGGGGCGCCAGTACAAAAAATCAAGGCGCGCCGAAGCAGGCACGCTCTCCAGGGTCAATCCGGCCGAACCACCGGCCGGTTCAGGAAAATGCGCGATCTTACCAAAGAACACCAGGCGGCGTCGGGCCGCAGGCTGCACGCGTTCACCCTTACATTGCTGAGTGCCGCCGGCATCACTGCTGCGGCAAGCCTGTCCGTCCGGGCCGCTGACCTGACGGTCACGGCGGCGCAGCAGGCCGAGGCCCAGCGCACTGCCCGCCAGGGTATCCCGATTGCCGATCTCGCCCCCAATGCGCCCTCGCAGTACACCGTGCGCAATGGCGATACGCTGTGGGGGATTTCGGGGCGCTACCTGCGCCAGCCGTGGCGCTGGCCCGAGTTGTGGGGCATGAACCAGCAGCAGATCCGCAACCCGCACCTGATTTACCCCGGCCAGATCCTGTACCTGATCCAGCGCGACGGCCGCGCCTGGCTGTCGACCACCCCCGCCGGCAACGGGACAGTGCAGCTGTCGCCACGCGTGCGTGGCGGCGACGCGGACGGCGCCGCCATCCTCAGCATTTCCGCCAGCGATATCGAGCCGTTCCTGATCCGCCCGCTGGTGGTCGACGAAGGCACGCTTGCAACGTCGGCAAGGATCGTCGCGGTGCCCGAATCGCGGGTGTACCTGGGCCGCGACGACAGCGCCTACGCGCGTGGCATTGCCGCCGATGCGCCGGCCGGCAGCGACTGGCAGGCCTATCGGCCAGTCACGCCGGTGCGCGATCCGGTCACCAACGCCGTGCTGGGCTATGAGGCCGAATACGAAGGCAACGCCCGGCTGGCGCGCGGCGCGCAGGGTCCCGACGCGGTGTCTACGCTGCAGGTCACGCAGGCCCAGCAAGAGATGGGCGTGGGCACGCTGCTGATGCCGCAGCCGGCGCGCGAAGCGGTGCGCTACGTGCCGCACGCGCCTGATGCCGAGGTCGACGGCCGCGTTGCCAAGGTCTATGGTGGCGTCGAATTCGGCGGTGCCAAGCAGGTGGTGGTGCTCAACGTCGGCAGCAAGGCCGGGCTCGAGCCCGGGCAAGTGCTGGCGCTGTCGCGCGCCGGCGAGACCGTGCGCGACCGGACCGATCAGAACCGCAGCATCCGCCTGCCCGACGAGCGCTATGGGCTCGCCTTTGTCTTCCGTGTGTTCCCCGGCGTGGCATATGCGCTGGTGACCGACGCCTCCAACGTGATCGCGGTCGGCGATCGCGCCACCTCGCCGCGCTGAACCGGCCTTGGGGGACGGCGTGAACGCATTGCCCCTGGCCGGCGTGATTCGGCAGGACACCACGCGGCAGGGCACCACGCGCGAGCCCGCGGACGTGCTCGCATGGCTGCGGCTGGCCAACGCACCCGGCGTCGGCCCGGTGGCCGCGCAGCGCCTGCTGTCGGCGTTCGGGCTGCCACAGCAGGTGCTGGCGCAAAGCGTGGCGGCGCTTTCGTCGGTGGTGCCGGCCAGGCTGGCGCGCGCCGTGCTGGCCGCACCCGGCGCCGCGGTGTCGGTGCTGGCCGGACGAACGCTGCGCTGGCTCGACGCGCCCGGCAACCACCTCGTCACGCTTGCCGACGACGCTTATCCCAGGCGCCTGTTCGACCTGGCCGATCCGCCGCCGCTGCTATATGTCCAGGGCGATCCCGCCATGCTGGCCCGCCCCGCCGTGGCCATCGTCGGCGCGCGCTCGGCCACCGCGCAGGGCACGCGCGACGCGCTGGCATTCGGACGCGCCTTGTCCGAGTCGGGGCTGACGGTGGTGTCGGGACTGGCGCTGGGTATCGACGCGGCGGCCCATGCGGGCGGCCTGAGCGGCTGCGGTGGCACCGTGGCGGTGACCGGCACCGGGGCCGACCGGGTCTATCCTGCGGAGAACCTTTCCTTGGCGCGCGAAGTGGCGCAGCGCGGCGCCATCGTCACCGAGTTCCCCCTCGGCATGCGCGGGTTGGCGGCCAATTTCCCGCGGCGCAACCGCATCATCGCGGCGCTTGCGCGCGGCGTGCTGGTGGTCGAGGCGGCAACGCGCTCGGGCTCGCTGATCACGGCGCGGCTGGCGGCGGAGCTCGGGCGCGAGGTGTTCGCGATCCCGGGCTCGATCCACGCACCGTTGTCGCGGGGCTGCCACCAGTTGATCGGCCAGGGAGCGAAGCTGGTGGAGTCGGTCGGGGACGTGCTCGACGAACTTGGCGTCCCCGCCCCGCCCCGGGCCGCCGCGGCCCCGGACCACGATGCCACCGGCAAGGCTGGACTTTCAGAACCGGCTGATACCCTGTTGCCGGCACTCGGCTACGATCCGGTTACGCTGGACGCCCTATGCGAGCGCAGCGGCCAGCCCCCGGAGACGATCGCGGCGCGCCTGCTCGAGCTGGAACTGGCCGGCGCGGCCGAACGTCTACCGGGAAACCTGTTCCGGCGCCTCGGCTGAACCAGGGGTGTTGCTGCAGCAAGAGGGGTGCAGCCCCGATACCGATACAATCGCCGGCATCCGCATGCCGCGGGCGCCTCATGATTCCGATGCCATGACCGTTTACTTTCCCGAGCGTGACGCCGCCGCCATTGCCGAATGCCTGGCCGCGCGGCCACAGGGCCGTCTGGTGGCGTGCCTGTGCGCGCAGTGGTGCGGCACCTGCCGGGATTACCTGAAGGTGCTGGCGGAACTGGCCGGGCGCCATCCGCGGGACTGCTTCGTCTGGATCGATATCGAGACCCATGCCGACGCGCTCGGCGATATCGACATCGAGAACTTCCCGACGCTGCTGGTACAGCCTGCGTCGGGCGCCGCGCCGCAGTTCTATGGCACGCTGCTGCCGCATGTCGAGGTGCTGGAACGCATGCTGACGCGCGGTGGCGCGATGCCGGCAAGCGCCGAAGATGTGCCACAGGTGCTGGACTGGTTACTTGCCGGGGGCCGTGGCGCCGCGTAGGCGGTGCCGGCGGTGACGACGGGGCTTGCTTGCACCGTCGTTGAAACCGCGCTTATTATTGGCGCCTCAAAGCCTCCCGGCGTTCTGATTCCTACGTTTGCAGTGCAATTAGCGGGTTGCCGGAAGCGGCTCGCAAGGACCCTTTCCCATGTCAAAAGCCCTCATCATCGCGGAAAAACCGTCGGTCGCGGCGGATATCGCCCGTGCCCTCGGGGGGTTTACCAAGCACGACGAGTATTTCGAGAGCGACGGTTACGTGCTGTCTTCGGCAGTCGGCCACCTGGTCGAGATTGCCGCCCCGGACGAATACGAGGTCAAGCGCGGCAAATGGAGTTTTGCCAACCTGCCGGTGATCCCGCCGCATTTTGACCTGCGCCCGATCGCCAAGACGGAGTCGCGCCTGAAGGTCCTGAACCGCCTGATCAAGCGCAAGGACGTGACCGCGCTGATCAACGCCTGTGACGCGGGGCGCGAGGGGGAACTGATCTTCCGCCTGATCGCGCAGCAGGCCAAGGCCAAGCAGCCGATCCGCCGCCTGTGGCTGCAGTCGATGACGCCGCAGGCCATCCGCGATGGCTTCGCCAGCCTGCGCGAGGACGAGGACATGCTGCCGCTGGCCGACGCCGCGCGCTGCCGCTCCGAGGCCGACTGGCTGGTCGGCATCAACGGCACGCGCGCCATGACCGCCTTCAACAGCAAGGGCGGCGGCTTCTTCCTGACCACGGTGGGCCGCGTGCAGACGCCGACGCTGTCGATCGTGGTCGAGCGCGAAGAGAAGATCAAGCACTTCGTGCCGCGCGATTACTGGGAAGTGCGCGCCGAGTTCATCGCTGCCGCGGGCCTTTACGAGGGCCGCTGGTTCGACCCCAAGTTCAAGAAGAGCGAATTCGATCCCGAGGCGCGCGAGTCGCGCCTGTGGAGCGAAGCCGAGGCCAAGAGTATCGTTGCCGCCTGCCGCGACAAGCCGGGCACCGTCACCGAGGAATCCAAGCCGTCGACGCAGCAGTCGCCGGCGCTGTTCGACCTGACCACGCTGCAGCGCGAGGCCAACTCGCGCTTCGGCTTCTCGGCCAAGAACACGCTGGGCCTGGCGCAGGCGCTGTATGAGAAGCACAAGGTCCTGACCTACCCGCGTACCGACGCGCGCGCGCTGCCCGAGGACTACCTGGACACGGTCAAGCAGACCATGGACATGCTGGCCGACAGTTCGCCCAACTACCTGCCGCACGCCAAGAAGATCCTGGCGCAGGGCTGGGTCAAGCCGAACAAGAAGATCTTCGACAACAGCAAGATCAGCGACCACTTCGCCATCATCCCGACGCTGCAGGCGCCCAAGAACCTGTCCGAGCCGGAGCAGAAGCTGTACGACCTGGTGGTGCGCCGCTTCCTGGCGGTGTTCTTCCCGGCGGCCGAGTTCCAGGTCACCACCCGCATCACGGAAGTTGCCGGCCACCACTTCAAGACCGAAGGCAAGGTGCTGGTCAACCCGGGCTGGCTGGTGATCTACGGCCGCGAGGCCCAGGGCGACAAGGATGCCGCCAACCTGGTGCCGGTGGCCAAGGACGAGAAGGTCAAGACCGACAAGGTCGAGAGCGTCGGCCTGACCACCAAGCCGCCCGCGCGCTACAACGAAGCCACGCTGCTGTCCGCCATGGAAGGCGCCGGCAAGCTGGTGGACGACGACGCGCTGCGCGAAGCCATGGCCGGCAAGGGCCTGGGCACCCCGGCCACGCGCGCGGCCATCATCGAAGGCCTGCTGACCGAAAAGTACCTGGTGCGCGAAGGCCGCGAGCTGATCCCCACCGCCAAGGCGTTCCAGCTGATGACGCTGCTGCGCGGCCTGGGCGTGCAGGAACTGACGCAGGCCGAACTGACCGGCGAGTGGGAGCACAAGCTCTCGCAGATCGAGCGCGGGCGCCTGAAGCGCGACGAGTTCATGCTTGAGATCGCGCAAATGACGCAGCAGATCGTCAAGCGCGCCAAGGAATACGACAGCGACACTATCCCGGGCGACTACGCCACGCTGGACACGCCGTGCCCGCAGTGCGGCGGGCAGGTCAAGGAGAACTATCGCCGCTTTGCCTGCACCGCGTGCGAGTTCTCGATCAGCAAGATCCCGGGCGGGCGTCAGTTCGAGATCGAAGAGGTCGAGGAACTGCTGCTGAAGAAGGAAATCGGTCCGCTGCAGGGCTTCCGCAGCAAGATGGGCCGCCCGTTCGCCGCCATCCTCAAGCTGGGCAAGGACGACGAAGGCCATTTCAAGATGGAATTCGACTTCGGCCAGAACGACGACGAGGGCGACGGCGAACCGGTCGACTTCAGCGGCCAGGAGCCGGTTGGCACCTGCCCCAAATGCGGCGGTGCCGTGTTCGAGCATGGCATGAAGTATGTCTGCGAGAACAGCGTGGCCAGCCCCAAGAGCTGCGACTTCACCACCGGCAAGATCATCCTGCAGCAGGAGATCAGCCGCGAGCAGATCGGCAAGTTGCTCAATGACGGCAAGACCGACCTGCTGACCGGCTTCAAGTCGTCGCGCACCGGCCGCAACTTCAAGGCCTTCCTGGTCAAGCAGCCGGACGGCAAGATCGGCTTCGAGTTCGAGGCGCGCGAGCCCAAGCCGGGCGCCAAGACCGCGGCCAAGACGGCTTCGCGCGGCGCGGCCAAGGCGGCGGATGCCGAGCCCGCGGCGGCCAAGTCCGCGGCTACCAAGACGGCGGCCACGAAAGCGGCGGCCACGAAAGCAGCGGCGAAGAAGACCGCCGCCACCAAGACCACCGCCACCAAGACCGCGGCCAAAAAGGTGCCCGCCAAGAGCGCGGCGCGCAAGACCGCTGTCGAAGCCGGCGAGTGACACCGTAAAGGCAAAGGGGCCCGCAAGGGCCCCTTGTGCAATCCGGAATCGGCTTTTCGGGCTTTACTGGCTGACGCTATGCGCCGCGTGACGCGGCTCGACGCCCTCCGCCTTACCCTTCACCTGCCCTTCTTCCAGCAGGAAATCGATGAACGCACGGACCTTGGTCGGCAGGAACTTCCGGCTCGGGTAGACCACGCTGACGTCGCGCCGTGGCAACTGGTACTGCGGCAACACATGGACCAGCTTGCCGGACTCGATATTCGGCCGGGCCAGGTAGGAAGACAGCATGGCCACGCCCATATTGGCCAGCGCAGCCTGGTGCGCCAGCTCGGCGTTGCTGCACAGCAGGCCAGGGCGGATCGGCACGGTCACCTCGCCCTCGGGGCCCAGCAGCGTCCATTCGTGTTCGGCGTTGGGCAGCTTCATCGCGATGCAGCGGTGATGGCTGAGCTCGTGCGCATGGCGCAGCGGTGCATGCGCGGCCACGTAGCCAGGCGACGCGCACAGAATCACCTCGGCCGATATCAGCGGGCGCGCGACCAGGTGCGAGCCCAGGCCCAGGTCTGACAGCATCACAGCCACGTCGCGGCCTTCTTCGACGATGTCGACGTTGCGGTCAGACAGCAGCACGTCGAACACCACATCCGGATAAAGCTGTTGGAAGCGCGACAGCAGTTCGGGCAGCAGATGCAGGCCGAACATCACCGGCGTCACCAGCCGCAGCGTGCCCGACAACGACTGGCTGCGCGCAGCGACCACGCTTTCGGCCTCTTCCACGTCTTCGAGGATCTGCTGGCAGCGCTGCAGGTAGGTTTCGCCGGCGTCGGTCAGCGACAGGCTGCGGGTGGTGCGGTTCAGTAGCCGGGTGCCGAGATGGCTTTCCAGGTCCGCGACGTACCGGGTGACCACGGCGTTAGACATTTCCAGCTGTTGCGCTGCACGCGCGAAGCTTCCAAGTTCCACCACCTTGGAAAACACACGCATCGATTGCAGGCGATCCATGACATAGTCTCCCGGTTCTGCGCTGAATCCTTACGCGATCAGGCTATTTTATTGTTGGAATCAGAATTAATCATTGTGGATTCCGATATTTATTGATATCAGGGAAATGCCTAATATCTAGCTATCGGATGCCGCAATGCAACAATTCCCTTTCGCCGAAGTGCCGGCTGAGGCATCCAAGCTATACAGAAGGCCTGAATCATGAAAAACCGCTCCGCCCTGATTGCTGTCGCCACCATCGCCGCCGCCCTGTCGGCCACGCCGGCCTTTGCCAAGGCAGGCAAGTTCGATGTGTTTACCGACGCTGCCAAGGTGGCCAAGTTCGACGTCTATACGGACGGCGCCAAGGCCGGCAAGTACGACGTGTTCACCGACGGTGCCAAGGCTGGCAAGTTCGACGCCTTCACCGATGGCGCCCGCGCCGGCAAGTTCGACGCCTTTACCGACGGCGCCAAGTACGACACTGGTAGCGATCGCGCGCCGCTGTAAGCGGCCCATCCCTCCGGGGCCGCCACAGGCAACAAGGCTCCTGCAAGCGCGATCCGGGGCCGCTCCTCCCCAGAGCGGCCCCTTCTGTATCTGCCTGGTCTCCAACTGGCTTTGGGAGAGTGCGCGAACGCCCTCTCCGACTTTATTGGAGAAGAAGCCCGCCTCCGGCATGTCCGGGTGCGGGCTTCTTTGTTTCGGGGTGCGGCAGGCCGAATGCCGCACCTGAGCGATTATGCCTCACGGCGCAAATAAAAAAACGGGCCCTTGCGGCCCGTTCTTCCTATCCCGACAGATCAGTCGTCGTGGTGATGGTGATGCTTGTGCTTCTTGCGCTTGTAGTGGCTCTTGTAATAACGACGACGGTCATCGTCATACGAATTGCTGCGCGAGACATTGCCGCCAAGCGCCGCACCGGCACCACCGCCCAGGCCTGCACCGATCAGGCCGCCGGTACGGCCGCCCATGGCGTTGCCCGCCGCGGTACCTGCACCGCCGCCGAGTGCGCCGCCGATGATGGCGCCGGTGCGCTCACGACGGTTGGAGGTCACTGCGCCGCCGGCGCCGCCGCCCACCGCGCCACCGATCACAGCGCCGGTGCTGCCACCCAGCGCACCGCCCACTGCGGCACCGGCAACACCGCCGAGTGCGCCGCCCAGGGCGTTGTTCATGTCGCTCGCGACGGCCGGCAGCGCGCAGGCCGCCAGGGCGAGTGCAATGGTCAGATTGCGAACGGGATGGCGAGTCATACGTTTTGTCCTTTGAATTGCCATGATGAGTCGCAAGTGTAGAGAAGGCGCCCCACCCTTGCTGTAACTACCTGTAAAGCCCTGTAACCCCCCACAGAAACGACGTAACCGGACAATAAAAACGCGGGGAAAATACAACACTTAACAAAAAGACAGGCGACCATGTGATCGCCTGTCTGCTTTGTCTGCATCCGGGAAGCAGCCCGGATGCCTTTCATCGTGTGCTCAACAACACTTGCCTTGCCCGCCGCCGTACCGCGCTTCCTGGCGCTCGCGGAAGAACTCTTCATAGCTCATGGGCGCGCGGTCCGGGTGGGTGCTCTCCATGTGCGCCACATAGGTCTGGTAGTCGGGCAGGCCGACCATCAGCCGCAGCGACTGTCCGAGATAACGCCCCATCGTACCCAGTTGGTCCAGCATGGCGGGCTCCTTGTCGAGGTCAGGGTCAGGGTCAGGACTGGACCGAAGCAGCGCCCGGCAGCGGCTCGAACGGCGTTTCCTTGTCGGTCGGGCGGGTCACGGCGCGGGCCTGCAGCGCGGTCTTGAAGCCGTAGAACACGATCGACAGCACCACCACCATGAACAGCGCGCACAGGCCGGCGTCCAGGTAATCGTTGAAGACGATGCGGTGCATCTGCTCCATCGACTTGGCCGGGGCCAGCACCTTGCCTTCCGCAATGGCGGCGCTGAACTTGGCGGCGTGGGTCAGGAAACTGATCTTCGGGTCGGCATGGAACAGCTTCTGCCAGCCGGCGGTCAGCGTGCAGATCAGCAGCCAGATGGTCGGGACCAGCGTGACCCAGGCGTACTGGCCGCGCTTCATCTTGACCAGTACGCAGGTGCCCAGCACCAGCGCCACCGCGGCCAGCATCTGGTTGGAGATGCCGAACAGCGGCCACAGCGTGTTGATGCCGCCCAGCGGATCGACCACGCCCTGGTACAGGAAGTAGCCCCAGGCCGCCACACACAGTCCGGTGGCGATCAGGTTGGCCGGCAGCGAGTCGGTCTTGCGCATCGACGGGATGAAGCTGCCCAGCAGGTCCTGCAGCATGAAGCGGCCGGCACGGGTGCCCGCGTCGACGGCGGTCAGGATGAACAGTGCCTCGAACAGGATGGCGAAGTGGTACCAGAACGCCATCATGGCCTGGCCGCCCACCACCTGATGCAGGATGTGCGCGATGCCTACAGCCAGCGTCGGCGCGCCGCCGGCTCGCGAGATGATGGTGTTTTCGCCGACGTCCTTGGCGGTCTGCACCAGCACGTCAGGGGTGATCACGAAGCCCCAGGTCGAAACCGCCTGCGCCACCGCTTCCGGCGTGGTGCCGATCACGGCGGCCGGGCTGTTCATGGCGAAGTACACGCCCGGCTCGATCACCGCCGCGGCCACCAGCGCCATGATGGCGACGAAGGACTCGGCCAGCATCGCGCCATAGCCGATGAAGCGAGCGTGGGTCTCGTTCTCCAGCAGCTTGGGCGTGGTGCCCGACGAGATCAGCGCATGGAAGCCCGATACCGCGCCGCAGGCGATGGTAATGAACAGGAACGGGAACAGGTTGCCCGACCACACCGGGCCGCCGCCGTCGGCGAACTGCGTGAAGGCCGGCATCTTCAGCTCCGGCGCCACGATCACGATGCCCACCGCCAGCGCGATGATGGTGCCGATCTTCAGGAAGGTCGACAGGTAGTCGCGGGGGGCCAGCAGCAGCCACACCGGCAGCACGGCGGCGACGAAGCCGTAGATGATCAGCATCCAGGTCAGCGCCTTGCCGTCGTAGGTGAACAGCGGGGCCAGCGTCGCGCTTTCATGCACGTACTGGCCGCCGATGATCGCCAGCATCAGCAGCACGAAGCCGATCACCGACACTTCGCCGATGCGGCCCGGGCGGATGTAGCGGGTGTAGATGCCCATGAAGATGGCGATGGGGATGGTCACCGCCACGGTGAAGGTGCCCCACGGCGAGTCGGCCAGCGCCTTCACGACGATCAGCGCCAGCACCGCGAGGATGATGATCATGATCATGAAGCAGCCGAACAGCGCGATCAGGCCCGGCACCGTGCCCATTTCGGACTTGACCAGGTCGCCCAGCGAACGGCCGTCGCGGCGCGTGGAGATGAACAGCACCATGAAGTCCTGCACCGCGCCGGCGAACACCACGCCGGCCAGCAGCCACAGCATGCCCGGCATATAGCCCATCTGCGCGGCCAGCACCGGGCCGACCAGCGGGCCCGCGCCGGCAATAGCGGCGAAGTGGTGGCCGAACAGGACCGCCTTGTTGGTCGGTACGTAGTCCAGGCCGTCGTTGTAGCGCCAGGCCGGCGTCATGCGTTTCGGGTCAAGCTGCATCACCTTGTCGGCGATAAAGCGGCTGTAGTAGCGGTAGGCGATCAGGTAGATGCAGAGCGCGGCAACCACGATCCACAGCGCGCTGACGGCCTCGCCGCGCGCCAGCGCGACGGTGCCGAAGGCAAACGCGCCGAGCACGGCGACAGCCAGCCACACCAGGTGTTCTCCGATGCGATTCATAGTGAAGGGTCTCCTCAGACCGGGAATGGGAAAGCCTGCGGCGGCGAAGGACTGGTAACTGGCAACGGGCTGGGTCGGCGGCGGGCGCGCCGGGGCGGGCAGCTGGGGCAATCCGGCGGTGAGGGTGTCTCCTGGGATCTGTATGCTGCTCGCCCGGTTCGTGTCGTTTCCGGATCTCGTCTTGCAGGCAGGCGGTGCACCATCCGGGTAGGCCGGTGCACCAGCTGCGTGGACACACGCCGCATGTTGGGGCGGCTTGCGTGTCCGGCGTGTAGTATTGACACCCGCCAAACCCCGCACAAGCGCGTAACTACGCAGCACTTCTGCGTAGTACTACGCAAATCGACGGTGGCATGCCGCCTGCGCGGCATCGGTGTTTACCCCCGGTCCTGTATGAAACTCCGCCAGAAGATCCTGTTGCTCGCGGTGGCCCCCCTCGCGGTGGCCATGCTGGGCATCGCGCTTGCCGTGCGCTACCAGGCGACCCAACTCGCGCAGCATGAGCGCGCGCTGGTCGAAGCCGCCTACCTGCAAAGCAAAGAGACAGAGCTGCGCCACTACGTAGAGCTGGCGCAGAGCGCGATCGCGCCGATGGTCCGCTCCGGCCGCAACGACGCCGCCATGCGGCAGGCGGCGCTGGAGGCGCTGGCCCGGCTCGACTATGGTCCGGACGGCTACTTCTTCCTGTATGACCTGCAAGGCCGCAACCTGATGCACCCGCGCCAGCCCGAGCTGGTCGGCAAGGACCTGTGGACCATGCGTGACGCCCAGGGCACGCTCCCCATCCAGAAACTGATCGCCGCGGCGAAGGGCGGCGGCGGCGCGGTGCGCTACCAGTGGAAGAAGCCGTCGTCGCAGCAGCTCGCGCCCAAGCTTGGCTACGTGGTGGCGGTGCCGGAGTGGGGCTGGATGCTCGGTACCGGCATCTACCTGGATGACGTCGAGCGCACGCTGCGCCAGCTCGATGCACGTGCCGAGACCGACATCCGCGAGACCATGGCGTGGATCGGCGTGATCGCCGCGATCAGCATCCTGCTGGTCGCCGCCAGCGGGCTGGCGCTCAATGTCAGCGAGCACCGCGAGGCCGATGCCAAGCTGCGCCAGCTGGCGCAGCGCGTGGTGCAGTCGCAGGAAGAAGAACGCGCGCGGCTGTCGCGCGAGTTGCACGACGGCATCAGCCAGTTGCTGGTGTCGGTCAAGCTGGTGCTGGAGACCGCCACCAACCGGCTGCGGCTGGCCCCGACCGAAGGCGCCACGGTGGCGCCGGTGCTGGGCATGGCACTGAACCGGCTCGACACGGTTTTCAACGAAGTGCGACGGGTAGCGCGCAATTTGCGGCCGGCGTTGCTGGATGACCTCGGTCTCTTTGCAGCGCTCCAGCACCTGGCGCGCGAGATGCAAGGCGGCAGCCGGCTCCGGATCTCGGTGGTTCAGTCAGGTACCCCGCGCGAGTTGCCCGACGAGCAGGCGACGGCGCTATTCCGCATCGCCCAGGAGGCGCTGACCAACGTGGAGCGCCATGCGAACGCCCGGAATGTCAGCGTGTCCCTGGCCTTCGATGCCGACGCCACGCGGCTGACCGTGCGTGATGACGGCAGCGGCTTCGACGTGGCCCGCATGCAGGTCGATCCGCAGCGCGGCATCGGACTGCGCAATTTGGGCGAGCGCATTGCTGCGCTGTGTGGGCAGTTCGGCATTGTTTCCGGCATCGGCGGCACGGAGCTGGTGGCGGTCTTGCCTCTTGCCAACGCGGCGCCCCGTGCCGCCGTTTCACATGATCCGGTTTCCGCCGGACCTTCGCAGTCATGAATATTTCGTTTGAACCCAACCATGCTGAGGCGCCGGCGCGCGTCTTGCTGATCGACGACCATGCGCTGGTGCGCGACGGGATGCGGATGCACCTGGCGTTGCAGCCCGGCCTGCGCGTGGTGGGCGAAGCCGATGACGGCGAAGCGGCGTTGGCGTGGCTCGATCGTGCCGGCGAGGCTGACCTGCCGGACCTGGTGATCACCGACATTGGCATGCGCGGCATGGGGGGCATTGCGCTGGCCGCGGCGCTGCATGACCGGTATCCCGAGCTGGCGGTGCTGATCGTGTCGATGCACGACAACCTGGAGTATGTGCGGCAGGCAGTGCGGGCCGGCGCACGCGGTTACGTGCTGAAGGATGCGCCGGCAGATGAGCTGATGGCCGCAATCCAGTCGGTGCTGGCCGGGCGCGTGTTCTACAGCGCCCGGATCGCGCGTGGCATGGCCGAGCAGAATCCGGGGCCGCTGGATGCGCTGACCCGTCGCGAGCGCGACATCCTGGGATGCATCGGGCGCGGGATGGCCAACAAGGAGATTGCCGTGCAGTTGGGGGTGTCCGTGCGCACGGTGGAGACCCACCGGCTCAACCTGAAGCGCAAGCTGGGGATCGAGGGGCGAGCGGGATTGGTGAAGTATGCGGTGGAGTCGCTGGGGGATAGCGAGGCGGGATAAAAAAACGCCCGCCTTTGGAAGGCGGGCGTCGATTTGCTCAGGCCTCGCAGAGCAACGATGATTTCTCCCCCTCTCTGTTCAGGAGCGGGGAGCGGACGTGCGCCGGAAGTTAACCCTCCAGCCGCTTGCCGAGCGCCGCGCGCGTTTCCGCCAGCGCCTGCGGCAGATGATGCTTCAGCTGCGTGAACAACTCATCATGCAGCGCCAGCTCCTTCTGCCAGGCATCGCGGTCGATCGACGTCACCTGCTCGAACTGCGCTGGCGAGAAGTCCACGCCGTCCCAGTTCAGATCGGCATACCGCGGCGTGGTGCCGAACACGTGCTCGGCGCCCTGCCCCTTGCCTTCCACGCGGTCGATCATCCACGACAGCACGCGCATGTTCTCGCCAAAGCCCGGCCACACGAAGTTGCCGTCGGCATCCTTGCGGAACCAGTTGACGCAGTAGATCTTCGGCAGCTTGGCGCCTGATGCCTCGAGCTTCTTGCCCAACTCAAGCCAGTGGCCAAAGTAGTCGCTCATGTTGTAGCCACAGAACGGCAGCATCGCAAACGGATCACGACGCACCACACCCTGCTGGCCCGCGGCCGCAGCAGTGGTTTCCGAACCCATGGTGGCAGCCATGTACACGCCCTCGGTCCAGTTGCGTGCCTCGGTCACCAGCGGCACCGTGGTCGAACGGCGGCCACCGAAGATAAACGCATCAATCGGTACGCCCGCCGGGTTGTCCCAGTTTTCGTCGATCGACGGGCACTGCGATGCCGGCGCCGTGAAGCGCGCATTCGGGTGCGCCGCCTTGGCGCCGGTGGCCTTGGCGATCTCCGGCGTCCAGTCCTTGCCCTGCCAGTCGACCAGATGCGCCGGCGCTTCCTTGGTCATGCCTTCCCACCACACGTCGCCGTCATCGGTCAGCGCCACGTTGGTGAAGATGACGTTTTCCTTCAGCGTCGCCATGGCGTTGTAATTGGTCTTCTCGCTGGTGCCCGGTGCCACGCCGAAGTAGCCGGCTTCCGGGTTGATCGCGTACAGGCGGCCATCCTTCCCCGGCTTGATCCAGGCGATATCGTCGCCGATGGTGGTGACCTTCCAGCCCTCGAAAGCCTTGGGCGGGATCAGCATCGCGAAGTTGGTCTTGCCGCAGGCCGACGGGAACGCCGCGGCGACGTGGTACTTTTTGCCTTCCGGCGAGGTCACGCCCAGGATCAGCATGTGCTCGGCCAGCCAGCCTTCATCGCGGCCCATGGTCGAAGCAATGCGGAGCGCGAAGCACTTCTTGCCCAGCAGCGCATTGCCGCCGTAGCCCGAGCCGAACGACCAGATCTCACGCGTTTCCGGGAAATGGACGATGTACTTGGTCGGATTGCACGGCCACGACACATCCTTTTCGCCCGCGGCGAGCGGCTTGCCGACGGTGTGCACGCACGGCACGAACTCGCCGTCGGTGCCCAGCACGTCATACACCGCACGGCCCATGCGCGTCATGATGCGCATATTGACCGCCACGTATGGCGAATCGGACAGTTCCACGCCGATATGCGCGATTGGCGAGCCCAGCGGACCCATCGAGAACGGCACCACGTACAGCGTGCGGCCGCGCATGCAGCCGTCGAACAGGCCGTTCAGCGTCTGGCGCATTTCCGCCGGGGCGGTCCAGTTGTTGGTGGGGCCGGCGTCTTCCTGCCTTTCCGAGCAGATAAAGGTACGATCTTCCACGCGTGCCACGTCCGACGGATCGGACAGCGCCAGGAACGAGTTCTTGCGCTTGGCCGGGTTCAGCCGCTTCATCGTGCCGGCGGCGACCATCTGCTCGCACAGGCGGTCGTATTCTTCCTGCGAACCGTCGCACCAGTAGATATTGTCGGGCTTGGTCAGCGCGGCGATTCCGGCGACCCAGGCGACCAGCTTGGGGTGCTTGACCCAGGCCGGGGCATTCACTGGCGCCGTACCTTGCATCGTGGGGTGGTTCATACTGCAACTCCAGATTTGTAAAGGGAAGAAGGGAAGGGAAGCCTTGCAAAGCCTGGCCGGCGGGCGGTTGGTCCGCTGCTCGCGCGGTGGACGGAGTCGTGGGATCGCGGCATGGCGTCGGTCATGTCCTGATCGTCACATCCCGTTACAACTCCACGGCGACCCGTGTCGTGCAAAAGGTCGCGGCGGTCCCTGCGGCTGCGCTACAGTTGCGCTTCGCCCGCGCAGGGGTAGCTGCGCGCGCCGGGCGGGCTTTGTCCGGCGGCGCCCGTATGTCGGGAGCAAGGCTCGACCGACAATCCGCGGCGGCACCGGAGCGGGCAAGGATACCACTGGCGCACCCCCCTGTTTTTTGCTGCGCAACAATTGACACCATTGTTTCGCAAGAGATGTTCCACCTCGCGGCGGTCCGACATGCTGGCGCCGACGCTGGGTTATCCACAATACTGTTGGGCGGCGCGCGGCTCGGTTGCCGCGCGCACCAACCGGCACAAGCGCCGGAAGACAAACCAGAGTTGCCGATGAAGATTGCCGTACTCGACGATTACCAGGACGCCGTGCGCAAGCTGCCGTGTTTCAGACTGCTGGAGGGGCACGACGTCAAGGTGTTCAACAACACCGTCAAGGGTGTGGGCCAGCTGGCCGCGCGCCTGTCGGACGTGGAAGCCGTGGTGCTGATCCGGGAACGCACCCGTATCACCCGGCAACTCCTGGAAAAACTGCCGAAACTGAAGCTGATCAGCCAGACCGGCAAGGTCGGCGCCGGCCCCGGCAGCCATATCGACCTGGATGCCGCCACCGACCGCGGCGTGGCTGTGCTGGAAGGCGTCGGCTCGCCGGTGGCGCCGGCCGAGCTGACCTGGGCGCTGATCATGGCCGCGCAGCGGCGCATTCCGCAGTACGTGGCCAGCCTCAAGCACGGCGCGTGGCAGCAATCGGGGCTGAAATCGACCACCATGCCGCCCAATTTCGGGCTGGGCCAGGTGCTGCGCGGCCAGACGCTGGGTATCTGGGGCTACGGCAAGATCGGCCGGTTGCTGGCCGGCTATGGCAAGGCATTCGGCATGCGGGTGATGGTGTGGGGCCGTGAAGCCTCGCTCGAGGCGGCGCGCGCCGACGGGCTGGACGTGGCCACCTCCAAGGAGCAGTTTTTTGCCGACAGCGACGTTTTGTCGCTGCACCTGCGGCTGAACGACGACACCCGGGGTATCGTCAAGCTGACCGATCTCACGCGGATGAAGCCCACCGCGCTGTTCGTTAATACCAGCCGCGCCGAACTGCTGGAAGAGAACGCGCTGGTTACCGCCCTTAACCGTGGCCGGCCGGGCATGGCCGCGGTCGACGTGTTCGAATCCGAGCCGATCCTGCAGGGGCATGCGCTGCTGCGCATGGAAAACTGCATTTGCACGCCGCACCTGGGCTATGTCGAGCGCGACAGCTATGAGCTGTACTTCCGCACGGCGTTCCAGAACATCCTGGACGTGCTGGGCGGCAATCACGACTGTATCGTCAATCCCAAGGCGTTGACGCCGGTGTTGTCGCGCTGAGGCGTTTCGGTTCCTGCCGGTTTGCTCCCCTCCACCGCCTGCCGGTAGGGGAGCCCAGTTCGTACAGTGTTGGCTGCGGCGGGCGCGCTTGCCTCGTCAACGCGAATCCCCCAATCCCGCTACACTCGGGACTTCCCTAACCGCCGGCCGCAACGGCCCTGGCGGCAGTCCCGAGAACAACAAGCGCCCGCGCGCACTCCCTCTTCCCAAGGCCGGCATGGATCCCAGGCTCGTGACGCTCTGCGTCGGCAATTTCGTCATCGGCACCGGCGCGATGATCGTGACCGGCATGTTGAACGACATTGCCGGGGATTTCGGGCTGGGCGCGGCCAGTGCCGGGCAACTGATTTCGGTGTTCGCGCTCGCCACCTGCGTCGGCGCGCCGCTGTTCGCCACGCTGGGTTCGCGCATCGACCGCCGGCTGCTGCTGGCGGGATCGCTGCTGGTCTATGCCGTGATGCACCTGGCGGCCGCCTTTGCGCCCAGCTTCGCGGCGCTGATGGTCATCCGCTTCCTGACGGCGATCGGCGCCGCCATCTACACACCGCAGGCCGCGGCGACGCTGCCGCTGCTGGTCAACGCGCAGACGCGCGGCCGTGCCATCAGCTTCGTTTTCCTGGGCTGGAGCGTCGCCAGCGTGGTGGGCGTGCCGCTGGGCACCTGGATCTCGACCACGCTAGGCTGGCGCGTCAGCATGGGCCTCGTGGGCGGGCTGGCGCTGCTGGTGTCGGCCGCGGTATGGCGGGCGCTGCCGCGCGGGCTGTATGTCGAACCGGTCGGGCGCGAGGCCTGGGCCGCGGTACTGCGCCACAAGCCGATCATGCTGGTGGTGCTGACCACCATGGTGTCCTCGGCCGGCATGTTCACCATGTTTACCTATGTCGCGCCGCTGATGCGCGATGTCTACGGCATCAGCGGCGGCGCGCTCAGCCTGATGTTCCTGGCCTATGGCGCCTGCGGCGTGTTCGGCAATGCGCTGGCCGCGTCGCGCATGGACCGCGTCACACCCAGCCGGATCGTGCAGGTCGCTCTGCTGACGTCGGTGACCGCCATGGTGTTGTGGCCGCTGGCGGGCCTGGGCGGCGTGGCGCTGGTGCTGCTGTTCATGCTGTGGGGGCTGGGCGGGTTTGCCACCAACAGCGCGCAGCAGGCCCGGCTGGTGCTGCTGGCGCCGGAGCGGGCAGCGGCCTCGATCTCCCTGAACTCTTCGTCGATCTACCTGGGGCAGGCGGCGGGCGCGATGGCCGGCGCTGCCATCTATACCCTGGCCGGGGTCGATTCACTGCACTGGGGCGCCGCGGCGCTGATGCTGGCGGCGCTGGCGGTGTCGCAGCGCGCGCGCTCGCTCGGCTGCCAGTGGCAGCGCCCGCAGGCGCCGCAGCAGGCTTCCAACGCCGGCTGAAACCACGCCCCGCTCCATCACGTCAGCGGGCGCACGCGCCCCTTGCGCCGCCAATGGCGTCTTGTGAGGCACCGCACCAAGCACTTGTCCACAGCGTTATCCGCCCCCTTATCCTCAGGGATATCCGCAGCTTATCCACATCCCTTTCCACAACCACCAAGCGGGGGCGCATGTGAGCGATTCCAGACGCTGGCAAGGCAATGCACGCGTGCTGGCCGTGAGCCTTGGCAAGGCGATCCCGCTGGTCGTGGCCGGCGCCGGCACTGAGGCGGTGGTGCTGTCCGGCATCCGCAAGCATCCCGTCAGCACCCTGCTGCACCCGCTTTCGGTGCAGGTGCGCCCGCTGGGCCTGGCCGGCGACGAGCAGGCCGACCTGACCGTCCACGGCGGCCGGGACAAGGCGGTCTACGCCTATCCATCCGAGCATTACCCCTGGTGGAATGCGCGCCGGCGCGCCTGCGGCCAGCCCGAGTCGGGGCAGCCGCTGCCGTTCGGCGCCCTGGGCGAGAACCTGAGCATGGAAGGCCTGCTGGAGTCCGACCTGTGGATCGGCGACCTGGTGCGCGCCGGGACGGCGCTGCTGCGGGTGGAGGCGCCGCGCCGGCCCTGCTACAAGTTCAATGCCGCGCTCGGCTATCGCCACGCGGTGCGCGACATGGTGCAGAGCGGGTATTCGGGCGTCTACCTGAGCGTGCTGGTGACCGGCCTGGTCCGCGCCGGCGACCCCGTCATTGTGCAGCCGGGGCCACGCGAACTGTCGATCGACAGCGTCAACCAGTGGCGTCGTGACAGCCGGCGGCAGCTTTTCTGATAATGTTTGTCTAACGATACAAGCGCCCCGCCAAATTCACATCCGGCTTTTTCCGTGGCCCGGAGCGCGTGTGCCAGCGCCCGCCGTCACGAGACCCTTACACCCCTGTAACGGACTGTAATACGCGACGCTGGCTCCGGCGGGCGAAGCGCGGTACTAGTAGAGTCTTTGCGCAACACGCGCCGGCGACATTCGATCACAACAAGCCGGCGCGGATCACGGGGAGTGGCGCAAGACGCGGTGCAGAGGGTCCACAGAGAACATGAAAACTGACAGGATCGACCAGCCCAAGGGCTTTGTCGACAGCAACTGGAGTGCGGCCGCCGGGACCGGACGCGGCCGGGTATCAGCGTGGGTATGGGTCACAGCAGTGCTGGTGCTGGCCGGGCTGGGCTGGTTTGCCTGGCGCACGTGGCTGGCGCCCAAGCCGGCGCCGAAGCCGCCCGCGGCAGTGGTGGTGACCACCGCGCTGGTGCAGCAAGGCGACGTGCCGCTGCAGGTCACGGCCAACGGCAACGTCACCGCGTTATCCACAGTCGAGGTGCGGCCGCAAGTATCGAGCACCGTGCGCACGGTCCATATCAAGGAAGGCCAGACGGTCAAGCCGGGCGACCTGCTGTTCTCGCTCGACACGCGCATGGACGAGGCCAACCTGGCCAAGGCCCAGGCGCAACTGCTGAAGGACCAGGCAGACCTGGCAGACGCCCGCCGCACGCTGGCGCGCAGCAAGGAATTGCTCGAGCGCAACTTCATTTCCAAGAGCGCCGTCGATACCGCGCAGGCCAGGGCTGACGGCTTTGAAGCCACCGTGCGCGCCGACCAGGCCGCCATCGAGGCCAGCCGCGTAGCGATCAGCTATGGCTCGATCCGCGCCACCATCAACGGCCGCACCGGGGTGATCAACGCCTTCCCGGGCTCGCTGGTGCTGCCCAGCGGCGCGGTGCCGATGGTCACCATCGCGCAGGTGCAGCCGATCGCCGTGACCTTCAGCCTGCCCGAGCGCCAGCTGGCGGCGCTGCGCGAGGCGCTGCAGGCCGGTCCGGTACAGGTCACCGCCCAGCCCAACGACGGCAGCAAGACTCCGGTGACCGGCAAGATCACCTTTGTGGATAACACGGTCGACCCGCAGTACGGCACCATCCGCGTCAAGGCCCAGTTCGACAACGAAGCGCAGCGGCTGTGGCCGGGCACCTACGCCAACGTCAGCGCGGTGGTGCAGACGCTCAAGGGCGCGCTGTCGGTGCCGCCGCAGGCGGTGGTGACCGGCCCCGAAGGCCGCTTCGTGTATGTGGTGCAGCCCGACAGCAAGGTCGCGCGCGTGCCGGTGCAGGTGATCTCCACCACCGCCGCCGCTGCCGTGGTGGAAGGCGTGCAGCCGGGCGCCCGTGTCGTCGTGGAAGGCACGCAGAACCTGCGCCCGGGCGCGCTGGTGCGCGAGGCGCCGGCCGGCGGCGCCGCCTCCGGTGCGGCCGCCGCACGGCCAGCCAATGCCGCCACCGCCGCCACCGCCGCCACCGCCGCCGCGGGGCACTGAGCCATGACGCTGTCCGAACTCTGCATCCGCCGCCCGGTGATGACGGTGCTGCTGTGCCTGGCCGTGATCGTCACCGGCATCGTGCTGTACCCGACCATCCCGATCGCCGCGCTGCCCAGCTTCAACTCGCCGGTGATCCAGGTCACCGCGACGCTGCCGGGCGCGAGCCCGGAAACCATGGCGGCATCGGTGGCGACGCAGCTGGAAAAGCAGTTCGCCACCATCCCGGGCGTGTCGGTGATCAGTTCGTCGAACACGCTCGGCAACTCCAGCATCACCATCGAATTCAACAGCGACCGCGACATCGACGACGCGGCCGTGGACGTGCAGGCGGCCCTGTTCCGCGCGCAGCGTTCGCTGCCGATCGAGATGACGGTGCCGCCGTCGTACCGCAAGGTCAACCCGGCCGATGCGCCGGTGCTGCTGCTGGCGATCAACTCGCCGGCGATGAGCCTGTCCGAGCTCAATGCCTTCGGCGACAACCTGATCTCTCCCACGCTGGCCACGCTGCCCGGCGTGGCGCAGGTGCAGGTCTACGGGCAGAAGCGCTTTGCCGTGCGCGTGCGCGCCCATCCCGACGCGCTGGCCGCGCGCGGGCTGACGCTGGATGAGCTGGCCAGCGCGCTGAACCGTGCCAACGCCAACACCCCGGTGGGCACGCTGGACAGCGCGCGCCAGACCCTGACCATCCAGGCCAACCGGCAGCTGACCAATGCCGATGCCTTCCGCAACATCATCGTCGCCAGCCAGCCCAACGGCGCGCTGGTGCGGCTGTCCGACGTGGCCGAGGTCGAGGACAGCGTCGAGACCATCAAGACCGGCAGCTGGCTCAACAACGAACGCTCGATCGTGCTGGCCGTGCTGCGCCAGCCCGATGCCAACACCGTGGCGGTGGTGGACGCGATCAAGGCCGCCCTGCCCCGCCTGGTGCAGCAGATGCCGGGCTCGGTCAACGTGGCGGTGGTCAACGACCGCTCCAACTCGATCCGCGAATCGATCCACGACGTGCAGTTCACGCTGGCGCTGACGGTGGCGCTGGTGGTGCTGGTGATCTTCCTGTTCCTGCGCCGCGCTGCCGCCACGCTGATCCCGACCGTGTCCCTGCCGATCTCGCTGATCGGCACGGTGGCGCTGATGAAGGCGTTCGGCTACAGCCTGGACAACGTCTCGCTCCTGGCCATCACGCTGGCGGTGGGACTGGTGGTGGACGATGCCATCGTCATGCTCGAGAACATCGTGCGCCATATCGAGGAAGGCGTGCCGCCGCTGAAGGCCGCGCTGGTGGGGTCGCGCGAGATGGGCTTCACCATCATGTCGATCTCGATCTCGCTGGTGGCGGTGTTTATCCCGATCTTCTTC
This sequence comes from Cupriavidus sp. NPDC089707, assembly GCF_044748965.1. Taxonomy (NCBI): domain Bacteria; kingdom Pseudomonadati; phylum Pseudomonadota; class Betaproteobacteria; order Burkholderiales; family Burkholderiaceae; genus Cupriavidus; species Cupriavidus sp. NPDC089707. Next base: position 98,244 of record NZ_JBIVHB010000005.1, on the reverse strand, counting down.
ATGCCGGGCGTGATCGGCCTGCTGTTCCATGAATTTGCCGCGGTGGTGTCGCTGTCGATCCTGGTGTCGGCGCTGGTGTCGCTGACGCTGATCCCGATGCTGTGCGCGCGCTTCCTGTCGGCCGAGAACGTGCCGCCGGATGAATCGCAGCACGCCTATGGGGACCACACCCCGGGGCAGCCCGCCATCGTGCAGAAGCAGACCCTGGGCATGCGCTCCACGCAGTGGTTCGAGAACCTGTTCGAGTTCACGCTGCACCGTTATGCGCGTGGGCTGGACTGGTGCCTGGCGCACCGGCGCACCGTGCTGGTGGCGGCGGGTCTGACCTTCGTGCTGACCGCGGTGCTGTTCGTCGCGATCCCCAAGGGCTTCTTCCCCGAGGAAGACATCGGCCAGATCCGCGTCAACGCCGAAGGCCCGCAGGACATCTCCTTCGACGCCATGTCCGAACGCCTGCGCGACGCCGCCGAGCGCATGCGCGCCAACCCCGCGGTCAAGAGCATCGTGGTCGCCGTCGGCGGCGGCCCGTCGCCGGCCATCAACACCGGCCGCATGTTCGTCGAGCTCAAGCCGCGCGGCGAGCGCGACGCCATGCCCAAGGTGATCGAGTCCCTGCGCCGCGATGTGGCCGGCGTGGCCGGCCTGGCGGTGTATTTCGCGCCGGTGCAGAACCTGCAGCTGGGCGGGCGCCAGAGCAAGAGCCGCTACCAGTACACGCTGCAGAGTGTGAAGGCCGGCCAGCTGCAGGAGTCCTCCGACAAGCTGATGGCCAGGATGCGCGCCGACAGCCTGTTCCGCGATGTCACCAGCGACTCGCAGCAGTCGGGCCTGGAGGCGCACCTGACGATCGACCGCGACAAGGCCAATGCGCTCGGCATCCAGATGCAGGATGTCCGCACCGCGCTGTACACGGCGTTCGGCGAGCGGCAGGTGTCGACCATCTACACGCCGATCGACAACTACTACGTGATCCTGCAGGCGGCCGATGTCGACCGCGCCGACGAAACCGCGTTCGCCAAGCTCTACGTGCGCAGCAAGACCGGCCAGATGGTGCCGCTGTCGGCCTTTGCCACCACCGAGCGCCGGGTCGGCCCGATCGCGGTCAACCACCAGGGGCAGCTGCCGTCGGTGACGGTGTCGTTCAACCTGGCGCCGGGCGCGGCGCTGGGCGAGGCTTCGGCACGCATCGACCGCTACAAGCAAGAGATTGCAATGCCGACCTCGATCTTCACCAGCTGGGGTGGCGACGCGGCGGTGTTCCAGTCGTCGCAGGCCACGCAGATCGTGCTGCTGGTGGCCGCCATTGCGGTGATCTACACGCTGCTGGGCGTGCTGTACGAGAGCTACATCCACCCGCTGACCATCCTCGCGGGGCTGCCCTCGGCGGCGGTCGGCGCACTGCTGACGTTGTTTATCTTCAATGTCGAGCTGTCGCTGATTGCTGTCATCGGCGTGCTGATGCTGATCGGCATCGTCAAGAAGAACGCGATCATGATGATCGACTTCGCGCTGGCGGCGCAGCGCGAGCAAGGCATGACGCCGGCCAGGGCGATCCGGCAGGCGTGCCTGCTGCGTTTCCGACCGATCATGATGACCACCTTCGCCGCGGTGATGGGCGCGCTGCCGCTGGCGCTGGGCCTCGGCGCCGGTGCCGAGCTGCGCCAGCCGCTGGGTCTGGCGGTGGTCGGCGGGCTGCTGTTCTCGCAGGTGATCACGCTGTTCATCACGCCGGTGATCTACCTGGCGCTCGACAAGTTCTCGGGCACTGGGCCGCTGCAGATCGACTCGGAAGGCAACAAGCTGCCGGAGAAGGTGCCTGGCGAGACGGTGCGGCAGCACTGAGGGGGATGGCTGGATAGACCAGCTATTCGCCCGATTCCGCAAGGATGTCGCAAGGCACGTCCAGTGCTTGCGCCAGCCTGTGCAGCGCATCGGGGCTTCCGGCGCGCGAGCGGTTCTCGATCTGGCTGAGATACGGCTTGCTCAGGCCCGCGGCCCGGGCAAGCGCGTCCTGCGTCAGCCGGCGATAGTTGCGCCAGGCCTTGACCGGATGGTCGCCGGCCAGTTCGGCATCGAGCACGGCGGCCGGCACGCGGAAGCCGTTGTCCTTGGCCTTTGCGGCGTCGAACAGGGCGACGTCGCCTGCATCTTCGATCAGGTGCTTGACGCGCTCCCACACCTCGATGGGGACCACCGCATATTCGCGGCGGCCATCACGTTCAATGAACTGGATTTCGGTCATTTGTAAGCGCCTCCACGTGGACTGATGGCCAGGACGAGAATCACCAGCCGTCCATCCTCGATTTCATACAACACTCGCCAATCCCCTATCCGAAGCCGGTAGCCGTTTCGACCCGCAAGCTTTCTTGCGTTCGGATTCGGTGCGTAAGGATCCGCGGCAAGGACATTGACCTTCGCGACGATCGTTGCGGCAAGGTTTCTGGGTATGGCCTTCAGGGTCTGTGCGGCTTGCCGGGTGAACTCAATGGCGTACATGCAGCATGCTTGTGCTGTGCTAACACGTCAGCAAATAAAGTTAGCACGGCACGGCAGAGTTGTTCAAGCCGACGAACATTGCATACATGTGGCATGCACGCCACGCCCTTTGATTTAAGTCATTTACCTATCTGTCGCAAATGATAATAATTCTCGTTAACTAAAAACGGCGTCACCCGCGGCCATGCGCCGGCCGGGCAGCGCCTCTTCGCGAGCCAGCCACCCTGTCACGGTTTTCCGCCAGCCAGCGTCCGATTTCTTCTGGGGAGAATCCATGAAACGTCGCTGCCTGGCGCGCCTGCGCGCCACCGTCCGGGTCACGCCTGTTGCCGCCGTCTGCGCGGCGCTGGGCTCGCCCGCCTTTGCCGCCGAGGGCGACAGCCAAGCCACCATGCTTGCCTCGCTCAATGAAGTGGTGGTCACCGCCACCCGCACCGAAGAGCGTTCCGATGCAGTCGCCTCCACCATCACCACGCGCGAAGCGCGCCAGATCGAGCGCGCGCAGCCGGTCGACGAGACCGGCCTGTTTGCCGACGAGCCCGATATCGACGTGCCGCGCGACCGCCGCCGCTTTGGCGCGGGCAGCATCAATATCCGCGGCATCGAGGACAACCGCGTGCTGCAGATGGTGGACGGGGTCCGCCTGCCAGACTTCTTCAATGGCGGAGGGCCGTCGAATATCTCCAGCTCGACGCGCGATGCGCCGGAGTTTTCGTTCCTGAAGCGCGTGGAAGTGCTGCGCGGGCCGGCGTCGAGCCTGTATGGCTCCGATGCGATCGGCGGCGTGGTGGCCTATGCAACCAAGGATCCGGTCGACCTGACGCAAGGCCGCAAGGTCGGCGGCGAGGTCGGGCTGAACTGGAACGGCATCGACAATGGCTTCGGCCAGAACGCAGGCGTGGCGGGCGGCAACGACACCATCCAGGGCCTCTTCATGTACGCGAACCGCAACGCGCACGAAATGAAGAACATGGGCACCGACGACTCCAACTCGGTCAACCGCACCAAGCCCAATCCGCAGGACGTGCGCACGCAGGCGTGGCTGGGCAAGCTCCTGCTCAACGCCACGCCCGAGCACAAGTTCAAGTTCACCTACGAGCATCGCGACGGCAACACCGATACCGACCTGCTGCGCCTCTCCACCTCGCTGCCGCGCGTGACCGCCGCCAACGGCAATGAAGACCTGAGCCGCGACCGCGTCAGCCTGGACTATGAGTGGAAGCCTGCCAGCGGTGTGCTGGATCGCCTGGCCGCACAGGTCTACTACCAGGAATCCGAAACCTCCACGTGGACCAACCAGGTGCGCAGCAACACCAGCACCGGTTGCTCGGCCACCACGCGCGGCACCAGCCTGTGCAACGTTGCGCTGGGCTTTGCCTTCAAGCAGGAGCAGACCGGTTTCAACGTGCAGGGCGACAAGTCCTTCGTCACCGGCAGTGTCGAGCACCGGCTGATCGGCGGCATCGATTTCATGCGCACGCGCACGTCCGAATCGCGCGACGCCACGGTGCGCAACCTGACCACCGGCACCACCACCAAGTCGCTCGCCGGCGAGAACTTCCCGGTGCACGATTTCCCCACCGGCGAGACGCGCCAGACCGGACTGTTCGCGCAGGACGAAATGCGCTTCTTCGACGGCCGCTTCACGCTGACACCAGGGCTGCGCTTCGACCACTACTCGCTGTCGCCGGATGGCGACGACCTCGTCTACACCAGTGCGGGCGGCCGCCCGGCGGTCAGCAAGAGCGATTCTCACGTGTCGCCGAAGTTGTCGGCGCTGTGGCAGGCGACTGATCGCGTGAACCTGTGGGCGCAATACGTGTTTGGCTACCGCGCGCCCAATTACCAGGAAGTCAACGGCAGCTTCCGCAACCCGGTGCAGGGCTACGGCGCCGCGCCTAACGCGGACCTTAACCCGGAAAAGAGCCGCTCGTTCGAGATCGGCGCGCGCTACACCAGCGACAACGTGCAGACCAGCGTGGCGCTGTTCGACAATCGCTACCGCGACTTTATCGAGCAAGTGCAGTTGACCTGCCCGTCCGACCCGGCGTGCCTGCCCGGGTTGCGCGCGACCTACCAGTACCGCAACCAGACCAGCGTGCGCATCTACGGTGCCGAGTGGCGCGGCGTGTGGCGCTTCCTGCCGCAATGGCGCGTCGATGGCGCGGTCGCGTATGCGCATGGCAACAACGAGCAGACCGGCCAGCCGCTGAACAGCGTGTCGCCGCTGCGCGCCAGCGCGGGGCTGACCTGGGAGCGCGTGCAGGGCCAGGGCGCCGCGATCCGCTGGCGCGGCGCGCGTCCGGTCACGCGTACCGACGCCACGTCGTTCACCTACTTCAAGCCGGCCGGCTACGGCGTGGTCGACCTGCAGGCGTGGTGGCGCTTCAACCGCTATGTCAGCCTGGCACTGTCGGTGAACAACCTGTTCGACAAGAAGTACTGGCTGTGGGGCGACGTGCGCCAGACCGGCGTATCGGCCACCGAGCCCGGCGTGGACTTCTACACGCAGCCGGGCCGCACCTTTGCCGCCAGCCTGAAGCTGTCGTTCTGAGCCACGTCGGCTCAAGGAGGTATCGCATGGCCCCACAGAACATAACCAGTCGCTTCCTCTGGGCGCTGCTGTGCCTGCTGATGTGGATGGGCGCGGCGCAGGCTGCCACGCCACGCATCGCCATCCTGACCAGCTCGCCGGTGCCGGCCGGCAAGTTCGGCCCGCTGCGCGAACTGGCGCAGGCGCAGGGCATGACGCTGGAGGCGCAGTACCTGGAGCGCATGCAGGCGCAGGACGTCGCGCCGTTTATCGGTAGCGCAGACCTGCTGATCGTCGATGCGCCGCGCGATCACATCGTCACCGCGATGCTGCAACGCCTCGGTCCGTTGTGGAGCGAGGCGCGCGTGCCGCGCGTGCTGATCGCCACCGACCGTTATGAAGCGCATGGCGTCGACGACAAGCTCGCGGCGCAGCTGCATGCGTACTACGTCAACGGAGGCCGCGGCAACTTCGGCGCCATGATGCGCACGATTGCGGCACAGCAGTTCCGCTTGCGTGCCGATGCCGCCATTCCCGCGCCGGTGGTGTTCCCCAAGGCCGCGTACTACCATCCGAAGCTCGCGGGCGTGATCACCACGTCGCCGCAGGAAGCGCTGGCCGCATCGGGCAGCAGCGGCCCGGTGATCGGCATCGCCATCCACCAGGCTTATGTGTCGGGTCTCGACAGCGCCTTTATCGACGACCTCATCGGTCGCCTGGAAGCGCGCCATGCGCGCGTGCTGACCTTCTACGGCCCGGTGATGGATGCCGACGGCATCACGCGCATGACGATGCCAGACGGCAAGCGCCTGGTCGACGTGCTGGTCAACGGCCAGATCATGCTGAACCCGCACGGCCGAAAGGCCGAGTTCGAAAAGCTCGACGTGCCGGTGATGCAGGTCATGCCTTACCGCAAGGGCGATGCGCAAGCGTGGCAGAACGACCCGCACGGCATCAGCCTGACCGATACGCCCTTTTACCTGGTGCAGCCCGAACTGGCCGGCGTGATCGATCCCATCCTGGCCGCCGCCACGGCCAAGGGCGACGGTGCCATCGTCAGCCTGCCGGCGCAGCTCGATGCCGTGGCGGACAAGGCGTTGGCATTGGCGCGGCTGCGGCACCTGCCAAACGCCGACAAGCGCGTGGCAATCCTGTACTACAACTACCCGGCCGGCGAGAAGAACCTGTCGGCGTCGTTCCTGAACCTGCCCAAGAGCCTGGCCAGCACACTCGCCGCGCTGCGCGCCGCGGGCTACACCACCGAGGCCGCGGACGAAGCACGCTTGCAGCGCGACCTTGGCGCGCTGCTCGCACCGTTCTATCGCAGTGGCAAGCTGGAACCGTTGCTTGATGCCGGCCTCGCGGTGTGGATGCCGATGTCGCAATATCGGCGCTGGTACGACGTACAGCCGGCAGCGTTCCGTGCCGCCGTCGCGCAGCGCTGGGGCAATCCGGAGCAATCGGCGATGGCAACCACGCGCAACGGCGAGGCCGGCTTCGTGATCCCGCGCCTGCAGCTCGGCAACGTGGCGCTGATGCCGGTGCCGCCGCGCGGCGAGCGCAATGAATCGGATGAGAAGGCGCTATACCACTCCACCACCACGCCGCTGAACCACTTCTACATGGCGGCCTACCTGTGGGCACGTACCGGAAATGGGGGCCGCGAGGCGCTGGTCCACTACGGCACGCACGGCACCCAGGAATGGACGCCGGGCAAGGAGCGCGGCCTGTCTGTCACCGACCAGCCTTACCTGGTGCTGGGCAGCGTGCCCGTGATCTATCCGTACATTGTCGATGACGTCGGCGAAGCGATCCAGGCCAAGCGCCGCGGCCGCGCGGTGATCGTCAGCCACCAGACGCCGCCATTCCGGCCGGCTGGCCTGCATACCGACCTGGTATCGCTGCATGACCAGTTGCACGTGTACCTGCAGCAGGACGAAGGCGCGGTGAAGGACATCATCCGCCAGCAGATCCTGTCGCGCAGCGCGTCGATGCACCTGTTCGAAGACATGGGCTGGAGCGCCGCGCGTGCGCGCTCGGACTTCACCGGCTACCTGGATGCGTTGCATATCCATCTGCATGAACTCGGCGGCGCGCTGCAGCCCTATGGCCTGCACACGTTCGGGCAGTCGCAGGACGATGGCCTGCGCCTCTACACGACCATGGCGATGCTCGGCAAGGACTGGCTCAAGCGCGTCTTTCCCGAAGAGCCGGAGGAGCTGTTCGCGGTCGACTACGCGCAGCTTGCGCAGACCCCGCCCTATGCGATGGTGCGGCGCTACGTGGCTGAGGGCGCATCGCTGGATGAGCTGAGCGACCCGCGCCAGCGTGAAGACATGCAGCGCGCACGGCACCTCTATGCCAGCCTCGATGCGTCCCCGGAAAACGGCGGCTTGCTGACCGCGCTGGCCGGCCGTCACCTGCAATCGGGAACGGGCGGCGATCCGGTGCGCAATCCCGACACGCTGCCGACCGGCCGCAACCTGTACGGCTTCGATCCCTCCAAGGTGCCCAGCCGCGAAGCGTGGAAAGCCGGCCAGGCCGCCGCCGAGGCGATGATCGCCGACTGGCGCAAGCGCCATGGCCGTTACCCCGACAAGCTCGCGTTCTCGCTGTGGAGCGTGGAGACCATGCGCCACCAGGGCATGCTCGAGGCGCAGGCGATGGCGGTGCTGGGCGTGCGGCCGAAGTGGGATGACGGCGGACGCGTGGTCGGCGTCGAGCCGATTCCCGCTGCGGAATTGGGGCGTCCGCGCGTGGACGTGGTGCTGTCCGCCACCGGCCTCTATCGCGACCACTTCCCTAACCTGATGAAGTGGCTGGCCGAGGCGGTGAAGCTCGCCGCCGCGCAGCCGGAAGCGGACAACGTCGTTGCCGCCAACACTCGCGCGGTGCGCGAACGGCTGGCCAAGCTGAACGTACCTGCCGACCGGCTCGATGCGCTGGCGGTGACCCGCATCTTCGCCAGCGAATCGGGCAACTACGGCACCGGCCTGAACGACGCGGCGATGGCCACCGACACCTTCGGCAGCGGCCGCGAGGCCGACGCCAAGCTGGCCAGGCTGTATCTCGCGCGCATGCAGTACGCCTACGGTCCCGATGAGCAGCACTGGGGCGAGGCGCTGCCGCAGGTCAACCTGTATGCCGAGAACCTGAAAGGCGTCGACGGCGCGCTGCTGGCGCGCAGCTCCAACCTGTACGGCATGCTGACCACCGACGACCCGTTCCAGTACCTTGGCGGCATCGGGCTGGCGGTGCGGCACCTGACCGGGAAGGCGCCCGAGCTGCTGATCTCGAACCTGCGTGATGCCAGCAATGCGCGCACCGAGACCGCCGCGAGCTTCCTCGCCAGTGAACTGCGCACGCGCTACTTCCATCCCGGCTGGATCGAGGGTATGAAGGCCGAAGGCTACAGCGGCGCGCTGAACGTCCTCGACACCGTCAACAACTTCTGGGGCTGGACCGCGGTCTCGCCCGAGATCGTGCGCGACGACCAGTGGACCGAGTTCGCCGAGGTCTATGTCAACGACAAGCACAAGCTCGGCCTGAACGAATGGTTCGAGAAGAACGCACCGCAGGCCCAGGCGCAGGTGATCGAACGCATGCTCGAAGCCGCGCGCAAGGGCTACTGGAAGGCCGACGACAAGCTGCTGAAGACGCTGGCGCAGCGCTATGAAGACCTGGCGCAGCGGCACGATATCGTCAGCAACAACCGCGCGTTCAACCAGTACCTGAAGCAGCAGGCGCAGGCCGCCGCGCCGGGCTATGGGTTGCAGCCGCCTGTTGCGGCACCGCGTCCGGCACCGGCGGCAACGCCGCCGAAGCCTGCCGCGGCGGCACCCGCGCCAGAGCCTCCGCCCGCACCCGCGCCGAACCAGCCGCAGCCCGTGCAGGGCATGCAATTGGTGGAACGCACGCCACCCGCTGCGGAAATCGTGCCAGTGCTGTCGTGGCTGGCCGGCGGCATCGCGCTGGCGGCCGCCATTGTCGGCGGCGCGCTCAGCGCGCGGCGGCGCCACGTTAATGCCGGCGGCAATTGGCTGCCCGAACGGCGCTGAGGCAACGAAGAATTCCATCGCATCTAACGAGACGAGACATGACACCCACCCTGCTTGAAACCCTGATGTACGACGTCGGCCAGTTGTTCCTGATCCCGACACTCGCGCTGATCGCACTGCTGTTCCTGTATGCCTTTTGGGCGCTGGGCGAATTCGCCATGCAAGCCTGGCTGCGCGCGCGCCATCCCATTGGCAGCGGCAGCGGCTACGTGCTGGTGGCGTGGGCGCGCAAACACAAGGTGGCCGATGCCGATGCCCTCGACGTCGCCGCGCACCGCCTGCTGGAGCGCCCGCGCATCGCCACGCGTGTGGCGCCAATGCTGGGGCTGGTGGCCACCATGATCCCGATGGGCCCGGCGCTGAAGGGCCTGTCTGGTGGCAACCTGGCCAATGTGGGCGAGAATCTCACCATCGCATTCTCCGCGGTGATCCTGGCGCTGATCGCGGCCAGCATTACCTTCTGGGTCGTCAACGTGCGCCGCCGCTGGCTGGCTGAAGAACTGGTGTGGCTGGGGCAGTCGAAGCCGCAAAGTGAGGCGCAACGTGAGCCGCAACGTGAGCCGCAATGGGAGCGCGACGAATGAAATTCCTGGAAGAGAGCGAGGCCGACGATCCGATCCTGTCGGTAGTGAACCTAATCGACGTGTTCCTGGTGGTGATCGCCGCGCTCCTGGTGGCGATTGCGCAGAACCCGGCGAATCCATTCACGCATGACGACGTGACGATCATCAAGAACCCGGGCAAGCCCAACATGGAAATCGTGTCGCGGCAGGGCGAGAAGGTGGTGCGCTACCAGGCCAGCGGCCAGGTCGGCAGCGGCGACGGCATCAAGGCCGGTGTGGCGTACCGGATGAAGGATGGGTCGATGGTATATGTGCCGGAGCAGCCTGCGCCGCAGGCTTCCGTCCCGACGAACGAAACGAGATAAAGGAAACCGCGTGATGTCAATCCGCTTGCTCGCAGCCTCCATGCTGGCCGCGAACGTTGCCCTGCTGACCGCCGGCTGTGCTGCCTCGGGCCCTTCGCCGGCTGCCGTCAGCGCCGGCTTTGCCGGCAAGCCCTACGTGCTGCTGGGCGAGGTCCACGACAATGCCGCCGGCCAGCAGCAGCGGCTGGCCGCGCTCACGCGCGCGGTCGAACAAGGGTGGCGTCCGGCCATCGCCATGGAGCAATTCGACCGCGAACGGCAGGCCGATATCGACCGCGCGCGCAAGGAGCGGCCGAAGGATGCCGACTACCTGATCGCGCAGGCCGGCGGCGGCGCCTGGCAGTGGCCGCTGTACCGGCCGGTGGTGGCGCTGGCGCTGCAGTACGACCTGCCGCTGGTCGCGGCCAACCTGTCGCGCGCGGATGCGGGCAAGATCGTTCGCGGCGGCCTGGAGGGCCTGTTCCCTGCGGACGAGCGGCAGCAACTGGGCCTGACCGGTGCGTTGCCGCCTGACCTGGTGGCGGCGCAGACCGCGGTGCTTGACCGCGGGCACTGCGGCAATTTCCCGAAGGCGATGCTGCCCGGCATGCTGGCTGCACAGGCCGCGCGCGACGCGGTGATGGCGCAGGCGCTGCGGCCTTACGCGCAGCGCGGCGCGGTGCTGATTGCAGGCAACGGGCATGTCCGGCGCGATGTGGGGGTGCCGCGCTGGCTTCCTGGCGAGGCCGGCAAGGTTGTCAGCGTAGGCTATGTGGAGAGCGCGGCGGCGGAGGGCGAGTTCGACATGGCGGTGGTGGTGCCGGCGGTGGTGCGCAAGGATCCTTGCCTGGAGGCGAAGCCGGCGGGGTGAGCGCTATCCGGCTATTGCAGGGCTGCAGTTCCTGGATGCGCCGGCCCTCTCCCCCAGCCCCTCTCCCGCAGGCGGGAGAGGGGGGCAAGGTGTCGATATTCGAGGGCTTGAGAGCTTGCCGACTCCGCTGGCGATCGCACCCCTCTCCCGCAGGCGGGAGAGGGGAGCAAGGTGTCGATATTCGAGGGCTTGAGAGCTTGCCGACTCCGCTGGCGATCGCACCCCTCTCCCGCAGGCGGGAGAGGGGGGCAAGGTGTCGATATTCGAGGGCTTGAGAGCTTGCCGACTCCGCTGGCGATCGCTCCCCTCTCCCGCACGC
>NZ_JBIVHB010000005.1:0-86965 GCF_044748965.1 Cupriavidus sp. NPDC089707 | reverse complement strand
CAGGCGGGAGAGGGGTGCAAGGTGTCGATATTCGAGGGCTTGAGAGTTTGCCGACACCGCTGGCGATCGCTCCCCTCTCCCGCACGCGGGAGAGGGGTGGGGGAGAGGGCCGGCGCCACCACGAAGTCCCGCCCGCCCACACGCCAATCCCACGCCATCCACGTAAACCCCAACCCCTTCCCTTCCCTTTTGACAGCCTTTTGACAGTTTCCCCCGCCTAGAATCCGCCCCAAGGCCGCTAACCCCGGTCTGATGTTCACCAATAATCCAAGAACAGTCCCGGCCACGCCCCGCCGCGCCCGGACAGGAGACAACCCCGGCAGCGCCTCGCGCGCTGCCGCCAGGCCGTGTCCTCGTCCCCGGCAATGCAGAGGCTGCCGGAACCCCCGGGTCGGATCGCGGTCGCCAGTGAGTGGCAAGCGATCACCGGTACTACTACCAAGGAGACCGCTATGCGCCGTTCGCTTTCCCGTTTCGCCCATGCCGCGCTGGCATCGGCCGCCGTTGCCGCCACCGTCGTTGCCGCGCCCGCCTATGCGCTGGACAGCGTCAAGGTCATGATCGGCGCCAACCCCGGCGGAGGCTATGACCAGACCGGCCGCTCGCTGGGCGCCGCGATGATCGCCGCGGGCCAGGCCAAGACCGCTTCGTACGACAACAAGGGCGGCGCCGGCGGCACCATCGCGCTGACGCAGTTCGTCAACACCGACAAGGGCAACCCCAACGCGCTGATGGTGGTAGGTGCGGTGATGGTCGGCGCGATCGAGACCAACAAGCCGCCGGTCACGCTGAAGAACGCCACGCCGATCGCGCGCCTGTTCGCCGACACCATGGTCATCACCGTGCCGGCCAGCTCGCCGATCAAGTCGATCAAGGACCTGACCACGCAGTTGAAGGCCAATCCGGGCAGCGTCAGCTGGGGCGGCGGCTCCAAGGGTTCGATCGACCATATCCTGGCCGGCCTGGTCGCCAAGGAAAGCGGCGTCGATCCCAAGAAGATCAACTACGTGCCGTTCCAGGGCGGCGGCGAAGCCTCGGCCTCGATCATGGGCGGCCACGTGACCGTGGGCATCGCTGGCGTGTCGGAGTTCCTGCCCTTCGTCAAGAGTGGCAAGATGCGCGCGCTGGCGGTGACTTCCAAGGACCGCACCGCCGATATCCCGACGCTGAAGGAGCAAGGCGTCAATGTCGAGATCTACAACTGGCGCGGCGTGTATGGCGCGCCCGGCACCACGCCCGAGCAGCGCAAGGCCATGATCGACGCGGTGGTCAAGGCCACCGAGAGCCAGGCCTGGAAGGACACGCTGCAGAAGAACGACTGGACGCCCTTCCTGCTGACCGGCGATGAGTTCGGCAAGTTCGTCGACAGCGAATCGACCCGCCTGGGCGGCACGCTGCGCGAGCTGGGCGTCGCCAAGTAAAGCCCGCTGCCGCGCCAACCCGGCGCGGCCTGTAAACCCCCCGCATTACCGCATCAAAACCGCTTTACCTGTCGTGCCTGCCAACACCGCCGGTCGATCCCGGCGGCAGGAAAACGGCATGGGGCCCGGTGTCCACCTGCGATACCGAAGACAACAACCATATGTCGCCGGGCCTCATTGCCGCGCGGGCCGCAAGGTCAGCAAGCCAGCGTCGCGGACGCCAGCCTCCCCTTGCTGGCGACAAAGGCCAAGGAGTCTCCAATGAAACCCTCGCACGTTGCCATCGGCATTGCCGTCCTGGCGCTTTCGCTGTTCTTCTTTCTCGGCCTGTCGGGCATCTCCGGAGAGGAAGGCTATGCCGGCCTGTCGCCGCGCTTCGTGCCCACGCTGGTGGCCGTCGGGCTGGCCGTGTGCGGCGCGCTGCTGACCTGGCAGGGCGTGCGCGGCGGCTTCGCCAACATGCCGGAGGAAGATGCCGAGCTGCCCAACGCGCCGCACAACTTCAAAGGCTTCCTGTGGGTGGCGGGCGGCCTGGTGCTGAACATGGCGCTGATCGGCACGCTGGGCTTCGTGTTTTCTTCCACGCTGCTGATGGTGTGCGTGGCGCGCGGCTACGGCAGCCGTCGCATCGTGCGCGACGTGATCGTGGGCCTGTGCATCACGGTGCCGATGTGGGCGCTGTTTGAATTCCTGCTCGGCATCAACCTGCCGCTGCTCCCCATCGCCGGCTTCTGAGCCCGCCCGTCCAGCAAGGAGTCTTCGAATGGAAACCCTGAACATGCTGATGCACGGCTTTGCCGTCGCGATCACGCCAATCAACCTGATGTGGGCCCTGGTGGGCTGCTTCCTCGGCACCGCCATCGGCGTGCTGCCTGGCATCGGCCCCGCGCTGACGGTGGCGATGCTGCTGCCGCTGACCGCCAAGGTGGAACCGACCGCCGCGCTGATCATGTTCGCCGGCATCTACTACGGCGCGATGTACGGCGGCTCGACCACCTCGATCCTGATGAACACGCCGGGCGAGTCTTCCACCATGGTCACGGCCATGGAAGGCAACCTGATGGCCAAGAACGGCCGCGCCGGCCCGGCGCTGGCGACCGCGGCGATCGGCTCGTTCGTGGCCGGCACCATCGCCACCGTGATGCTGTCGCTGTTCGCGCCCGTGGCGGCCGACGTGGCGCTGCAGTTCGGCCCGGGCGAGTACTTCATGATCATGCTGCTGGCCTTCACCACGGTCTCCGCGGTGCTGGGTTCGTCGCTGCTGCGCGGCATGACGGCGCTGTTCCTGGGCCTGGGCATCGGCCTGATCGGCATGGATTCGCTGTCGGGCCAGACGCGCTACTCGATGAACGTGCAGGAGCTGTATGACGGCATCGACATCGTGGTGGTGGCGGTGGGCCTGTTCGCGGTCGGCGAGGCGCTCTTCAACGCCTTCTTCCCGCAGCCGGCGAGCACCTACAACAAGCTCAGCTCAGTCCACATGAACAAGTCGGACTGGAAGCGCTCGATCCCGGCGTGGATCCGCGGCACGTTCATCGGCTTCCCGTTCGGCCTGATCCCCGCGGGCGGTGCCGAGATCCCGACCTTCCTGTCGTATGCGACCGAGAAGAAGCTGTCGGACCACAAGGCAGAGTTCGGCAAGGTCGGCGCGATCGAAGGCGTGGCCGGCCCGGAAGCGGCCAACAACTCGGCCGTGACCGCGACGCTGGCCCCGCTGCTGACGCTGGGCATCCCCACCTCGAACACCACCGCGATCCTGCTGGCCGCGTTCCAGAACTACAACCTGCAGCCGGGCCCGATGCTGTTCCAGACCTCGGGCGACCTGGTGTGGGGCCTGCTGGCGTCGCTGTATATCGGCAACGTCATGCTGCTGGTGCTGAACCTGCCGGCAATCGGCCTGTGGGTGCGCATGCTGCGCGTGCCCACGCCGCTGCTGTACGGCGGCATCCTGATCTTCGCGGGCCTTGGTGCTTACGGCATCCGCCAGTCATGGTTCGACCTGCTGCTGCTGTTCGTGGTCGGCCTGCTCGGCATGGTGATGCGCCGCTTCGACTTCCCCACCGCGCCGGTGATCGTGGGCATGATCCTGGGGCCGATGGCGGAGAAGCAGCTGCGCAACGCGCTGTCGATCGGCCAGGGCGACTGGACGCTGTTCCTGCGCCAGCCGATCTCGGCCACCATCCTGGCGATGACCGTGGCGGTGGTGGTGATCCCGCGCCTGCTGCGCTGGCATGCCGCGCGTGGCTCGGCGCACGCACAGGCTGACAATGCGGCGTGATGCGCGCTAGCATGCGGTAGCCTCCCCGGGGCCCGGCGCCATGGCGTGCGGGCCCTTTGCATTTGCACTCCGGCGCCGGGCCTGCTGGCGCCGGGCGTGCCGTTGCTGACGGCCTTCCATGTGATCCGGATGGCCTTCGTGGTGCTTGCCAGCGGCCCCCTGTATCATTGCCTGAAGCATCGCGTCGCGCCGGGGAGACAGCGTAGCGGTCCGCCACGGGCCAGCCACGGCCGCGGCTATGGAACATGGATACAAGAACGAGGACCGCCATGTCTGAAGCATCACCGCAACTTGCCCTTGCCGACATCGACGCCACGCTCGAACGCGTGCTGGCGCCGTGGGTGCGCCAGCTTGGTCTGCGTGCCGAAGCCATCGATGCAAACGGCGTAACGCTGCGCCTGCCGTTCAACGAATCATTTCGCCACGCCGGTGGCGTGGTCTGCGGCCAGGTGCTGATGTCGGCGGCCGACACCGCCATGATCGTCGCCGTCGCGAGTGCGCTCGGCGGCTTCCGCCCGATGACCACGGTCTCGCTCACCACCAATTTCATGCGTCCCGTGATCGACGGCGACGTGCTGGTGCGCGCCAACGTGCTGCGCCTGGGCAAGACCGTGGTGTTCGGCGAGATCGCGCTGACCGGCACCGACGGCAAGCTGGCGGTGCAGGCCACCACCACCTACGCGCTGCTCTGATGCCGGCCAGCGCGGGCGCCAATCCCGCCAATCCCTTTGACCAGGTCGTCTTTGCCGGCGGCGGTAACCGCTGCTGGTGGCAGGCGGGCTGGTGGGACACGGTCGCGCCCGAGCTGCAGCTGCGTCCGCGCGTGATCGCGGCCATCTCGGCCGGCGCGGCCACCGCGTGCATGGTCTATGCGCATGACTCGCACCAGACCATGGATTACTACCGCGAGGTGCTGTCCAGGAACCGCCGCAATGCCTACTGGGGCAACCTGCTGCGCAACGAGCGCGTGTTCCCCCACTACGGCATCTACCGCACCGCCCTGCTGACGATCTTTGCCGACGGCCGCCTGGCGCACCTGCAGCAGGCGCCCGAGATCCGCATCGGCGTGGCGCATATCCCGCGCTGGAGCGGCCCGCGGCTGGCGGTGGCGGCAGGGCTGCTGGCCTACAACATCGACAAGCATATGCTCAAGACGCTGCATCCGCGGCTGGGGCGCAAGCTGGGCTTCCGGCCGGAGTTCGTGCGCGCGCAGGATTGCGCCTCGCCCGACCAGCTGGCCGACCTGCTGCTGCAGTCGGCGTCGACGCCGCCGTTCACGCCGGTGCTGCGCCGCCACGGCCGGCCGGTGCTCGACGGCGGCCTTGTGGATAACGTCCCGGTTGATGCGCTCGACGCCGCGCCGGGCAATGTGCTGGTGCTGGTCACGCGGCTCTATCCGCGCCCGCGCCGTTTCGTCATCGAGCACGGCGGCCAGCGCCGCCTGTACCTGCAGCCCTCGGAACGCGTGCCGATCTCTAGCTGGGACTACACCCGGCCCGATGCCATGACGCACGCCTACGAACTCGGCCGCCGCGACGGGGAAACCTTCCTGCGCGAGTGGCCGTCGATCCTGAATACCGAACTGCGGCCGGCCGCCTAGCTTCGCGGCGTGGCACCGGCCTGATCGTTTGTCGATGCGGCCCGCGTGCCGCGACAGGAGGCATGGATGACCGAGCGCAAGACAACCCCCAACGGAACGCAGGGGACCAACGAACCGCGGCGTGCCCGTCAGGTCAGCGCCGCGCCACCCGTGGAACGGGTGCCGCGCGCCCGCTCCACAGGTGCCGGCAAGCGCCGCAACGGCAAGGAGCGCGACGCCGATCTGGTCGTGATCGGCGGCGGCTCCGGCGGCGTGGCGTGCGCGCGGCGCGCGGCGGCGCACGGGGCGCGCGTGATCCTGGTCGAGCGCGATGCCATCGGCGGCACCTGCGTCAACCGCGGCTGCGTGCCCAAGAAGATGCTCTCCTACGGCGCCTCGTGGGCGGCGATCCTGTCAGGCTGCCTCTCGCACACCGGCGGCCGTGAGGACTGGCGCGACGCGATCGTGCGCGTCAACGCCGAGGTGGCGCGGCTGAACGCGGGCTACACCCAGCGCCTGCATGAATCCGGCGTGGAGATCCTGCGTGGCGACGCGCGCGTCACCGCGCCCGATGAAGTCCGCGTCGGCGACGAGACCATCCATGCGCGCCGCATCCTGATCGCCACTGGCGCGCGCCCGCGCACGCTGGACGTGCCCGGCGGCGAACTGGCGGCCAGCTCCGACGATGTCTTTACCTGGCAGACCGTGCCCGCCTCGGTCGCGGTGATCGGCGGCGGCTATATCGGCGTGGAGCAGGCATCGATCCTGTCGCGCTACGGCGTCAAGGTAGACCTGATCGTTGCCGGCGACCGGCTGCTGCAGCACTTCGACCATGAGATCGGGGCAGCGCTGGCCGATGCGCTGACTGCGCGAGGCGTGCGCGTGCACCTGAATGCGCGAGTGCATTTGCTCAGCCAGGCCAACGGCGCGGTGGAAGTCTGCTACCGCCCCACCGACCGCCCCGGCCAGACCGAGGCCGTACGCGCGCAGGCCGCGCTGGCGGCGATCGGGCGCATCTCCAATGTGCAGGGGCTGGGGCTGGAAGAGCTTGGCGTGGTGTTTGGCGACAAGGGTGGCATTCATGTCGACAAGCAGCACCGCAGCAGCGTGCGCAAGATCTACGCGATCGGCGACGCCACCGACGGCCTGCACCTGACGCCGGTGGCGACCGCGCAGGGCCGGTGGCTGGCGGACCGGCTCTATGGCCGGCGCGGCGAGCGTGCTGACTTCGACTTCGTGCCCACCGCGGTGTTCTGCGAACCCGCCATCGGCGCGGTCGGCATGACCGAGGCGCAGGCGATCGCCGATGCCGGCAAGCCCGAACGCATCCGCACCGTGGTCAAGCGCTTCGTCTCGCTGGAAAACCGCTTCGGCGGCACGCAGCACCAGAGCGTGTTCAAGCTGGTGCTGAACGCGCGCAGCGGCCGCGTGCTGGGGGTGCACCTGATGGACAACGCCGCGCCGGAGGTCGTGCAGGCGCTGGCGGTGGCGCTGCGACTGGGCGTGCGTGAGTCGCATTTGCAGACCACGGTCCAGCTGCATCCGACGGTGGCGGAGGAGCTGTTCAGCTAGCTGATTGCCGCCGGTTTGCTCCCCTCTCCCGCTTGCGGGAGAGGGGCCGGGGGAGAGGGCAGGCACTGGCATACCGAGGAGCCTCACTTCGTCGACATTCCAGCCCTCTCCCCAACCCTCTCCCGCAAGCGGGAGAGGGGGACCGCAGTCGGTCGCGATGCGTTCTTGGCCGAGTTATTCGCCGACAGGCAGCTTCAGCACCGCCCGCACGCCGGTACCCTGCTGCCCTTCGCCCAGCTCCACGGTCCCGCCGAAGCGCGCCGCCATCTCGCGCGAGATCGCCAGCCCGAGCCCCGAGCCGGGCTCGGCGTTGCCCACGCGGCGGTAGAAGCGCGCAAAGACCTTTTCGCGCTCTTCGGGCGGGATGCCCGGCCCGTCGTCTTCCACGATCAGGCAGGCGGTTTCGTCGCTGCGTTTTGCCGACAAGGTGATCCGGCTGCCGCGCGGCGAGTACTGGATCGCGTTGTGCACCAGGTTGGCCAGCGCCTCGCGCAGCAGCGCGGGATCGGCGCGCACCGGCAGCTTCAGCCCCGGCACCGGCTCCCAGCCGAAGTCCTGCTGTTTGCCGCGCGCCAGCGGCAGGTAGTCGAGCGCCACCTGCTCGGCCACGGCGACGGCGTCGATGATGTCGATGGCGTCCGCTTCCTGTGCGTTCTCGCCATGGTGCTGGCGTACCCGCGCCAGCGCCAGCAACTGGTTAGTCAGGCGCGCGGCCTGCTCCAGCTGCGTGACGATGCCGCCCACCGCTTCGCCCGCGGCGCGGCGCGCGGCTTCCGGATCGGGATCGCGCAGCTGGCGCTGGGCGTATTCGGCCTGCGTCTTCAGGATCGCCAGCGGCGTGCGCAGCTGGTGCGCGGCATCGGCAATGAACTGCGCCTGCGACTGCGCCATCGCCGCCGAGCGCGACACGTGCAGGTTGACCGCGTCGACCAGCGGCCGCACCTCGGACGGCACGCGCTCGAAGGCCAGCGGGGCGAGGTCGTCGGGCGAGCGCGCCTCGACGTCGTCGCGCACGCGCTTGAGCGGGCGCAGCACGTAAGTGACGCCGCCCACCAGGATCGCGGCGCTCAGCAGGATCAGCAGCAGGTCGCGCGCCAGCGCGCTGCGCCATACCGTGGCGATCAGCGCGCTGCGCGGCTCGGCGGTCTCGGCGACCTGGATGATCACGCGCATGCGCGCATCGGGCCGGTACACGGGGCGCGCCATGACGCCAATGCGCACCGCGTCGCCCAGGTACTCGGTATCGTAGAAACGCGGCTGGTTGTTGACGAGGTTGCCGGCGGGCAGCGGCAGGTCGTCATAGCCGGTAATGGTTTCCACCTTGCCGGCCCGTTCCAGCGACACGCGGTAATACACGTGGGTCTGCGCCGCGCTTTCGAACATCTCCATGGCGGCGTCGGGCAGGGTGAGCTGGATACTCTCGCCGGCCATGCCGATGGCGTTGTCGATGGTGCGGATCGAGCCGTACAGCGAGCGGTCGTAAGCGCGGTTGGCCGCATCGCGCAGCGTGCCGTAGGTGAGCCAGGTGTCGATCGCCATCATGGCCGCCAGCGCCGGCACCAGCAGCAATAGCAGCTGGCGGCGCAGGCTGCCGCGCCGCCACCGCAGCACGGGATGGCGCGGCCCCATGCGCCAGCGCATGTCCGTTTCCTTCCAGCGCATGTCAGCGCCCGGCCTCGGGCTCCAGCAGGTAGCCGAAGCCGCGCAACGTGACGATGGTGACGCCGTGCCCGGCCAGCTTCTTGCGCAGCCGGTAGACCAGCACTTCGATGGCATCGGGCGAGACATCGGCGTCGAGCGAGAACACCTTGTCGAGCAGCTGCGCCTTGGTCAGCGGCTGGCCGCTGCGCGCCAGCAGCGCGCCCAGCAGCGTCGATTCGCGCGGCGTCAGCGCCAGCGGCTGGCCATCGAGCGTAAAGCTGCGGGTCTCGCCGTCGAACACCAGCGTGCCGCACTGCAGGCGCGGGTGCGCGCGGCCGCGGCTGCGCCGGATCAGCGCCAGCAGGCGCGCTTCCAGCTCGGCGATGGCGAAAGGCTTGGGCAGGTAGTCGTCGGCGCCGAGGTTGAGGCCGCGCACGCGTTCGTCGAGCGTGTCCTGCGCGGTCAGGATCAGCACCGGGGTGCGGTCGTCGCGCCCGCGCATCGACTTGAGCACGGCCAGCCCGTCCTTGCCGGGCAGGCGCAGGTCGAGCACGACCGCGTCGTATTCCTCGGCCTGCAGCCGTGTCTCGGCCTGCAGGCCGTCGGCGACGTGCTCGATCACGAAGCCGCCCTGCTCCAGTGCGCGGGCGACCCAGCGTGCCAGTTCGACTTCATCCTCCACCAGCAGGATGCGCATGCCGGTTCTCCTCCTCTGCCGGTTCTGTGCCAGGCGGCCCCGGCGCTATGGCGCGCGTGCCGCGGGCGCCTATAATAACCCCGCCCCGCTTGTCCCGGCGCGCCCGCTGCCAGGGCCGCCCTCCAGTTCCCGACCACCGTGCCCAAGTGTCCGCCCCAGCTGTCCGCTTCCATGCTGCCCGCGGCGCATGGCTCGCCCGCAACTCCCGCATCCCTCGCATCACCCGTCTCATTGCAACGCCGCCGGCTGGTCGGCGCCTCGCTGCTGGCCGGGACTTCGCTGTCATTGCCGCTGCAGGCCCAGTCCAGGCTGCCGGCGCCGCCGCCTGGCTACCCCTCCGGGTATGACGTCACCATCGCCCGCGCGCAGCGCGAAGGCGAGGTGGTGGTCTACGCCTCGACCGACCTGGAGGTGGCGCAGCCGCTGATCACGGCATTCGAGACGCGCTATCCCGGCATCCGGGTGCGCTACGAGGACCTGAACACCATCGACCTGAACCAGCGCTTCCTGGCGGAAACCGCCGCGCTCGGCAGCGGCCGCGCGGCGCCGGGTGCGCGCTATGCCGACGTGCTGTGGAGCACCGCCATGGACCTGCAGATCAAGCTGGTCAACGACGGCAACGCCCAGCGCTACGCCTCGCCCGAGCGGGCCGGCCTGCCCGGCTGGGCGGTGTGGCGCGACGAGGCCTGGGGCACCACCTTCGAGCCCGCGGTGATCGTCTACAACCGCCACCACTTCGCCGGCATGCGCGCGCCGCGCAGCCGCACCGGGCTGGCGCGGCTGCTGCAGGAGAACGCGCCGCGCTGGCGCGGCAAGGTGGTGACATATGACGTGGAGCGCTCCGGCGTGGGCTACCTGCTGGCGCAGCAGGACGCGCGCATGGGCAGCGAGTTCTGGTACCTGGCGCAGGCGCTGGGGCGCGCCCGGGTGCAGTTGTCGTCGTCCACCGCCGAGATGGTCGAGCGCATTGCCAGCGGCGAGCTGGTGATGGGGTACAACCTGCTGGGTTCCTACGCGCTGTCGCTGATGGAGCGCGGTGCGGCGATCGACGTGATCGCGCCGCGCGACTACACGCTGGTGATGTCGCGGGTAGCGTTTATTGCGAAGCGCGCGCCGCGGCCAAATGCGGCGCGGCTGTGGCTGGATTTCCTGCTGTCGCGCGAGGGCCAGGCGCTGCTGGCCAAGTCGACCACGCAGCTCTATACCATTCGCACCGATACCGACAGCGTGCATACCGCCGCGGCGCTGTCGGAGCGCCTGGGCTACGCGCTCAAGCCGATCAGCGTGGGACCGGGCCTGCTGGCCGCGCAGGACACCCTGCGCAAGCGCGCCTTCCTCGCACGCTGGCACGAAGCCGTGCGCGGCTAGCGCAGGCCGGTATCAGGGGCTCAGGGCACCAGGTCGCTGGTGCCCAGGCCCGCGGCCTGCTGGCAGGCCTGCTCGCACAGCGTCGACAGTTCGTCGTCGAGCTGTGCCATCGGGCGCGGCACATAGCCGTGCCGCAGCGCGGGGGAGAATTTCAGGGTATCGACGAAGGCATCCGCCATGCGTTCGGCATTGGCGTCGAGGTCGAAGTCCTCGGGCGAGAACAGCCAGTGCGCCAGCACGCCGCCGATGCAGGCGTGGAAGGCGTTGACCGCAAGATCCAGGTCGAGGTCGGCCGGCAGTTGCCCGCGGTCGAGCGCCAGGCGCAGGTGCTCGCGCATCTTGACCAGCCCTTCCTTGTGCGACTGGCGCTGCCGCTCGAAGATGGCGCCGTTGTCCTGGACCATCTCGCACTTGTGGAAGATGATCTCAAAGACGCGGCGCCAGCGCGGGTTGACCACGGTCTGGCGCATCACATAGGCGCAGATATCGCGGATGCCGCCGAGCGGGTCTTCCTGGCGCGCCAGGCGCTCCGGATCGCACAGCGCTTCCACTGGCAGATGCACGCGGTCGCACATGGCGGCGAACACATCGCTCTTGTTCTTGAAGTGCCAGTAGATCGCGCCGCGGGTGACCCCCGCCGCCTCGGCAATGTCGGCCAGCGACGGCCGTGCCACGCCGCGGGCGTGGAACACGGTTTCGGCCGCGTCGAGAATCCGGTGGCGCGTTTCAAGCGCCTCTTCCTTGGTGCGTCTGACCATTTCTGTCTCATATGCCGGCGGACTGGTGGCCACGGTCCGGCTTGTTGAATCTCCCCGGTGCTGCGCAAGCGCGCGGCGGGTCGTTGTCGTCACATGGCGATGTTGTCGCAGGCCTGGGTCCGACAGGACGGCGCGCATCCTAACCCGAGTCGGCGGTTTGCGCCGGATATCCGGATCAGGTTTGCCGGCTTTTCGTTGGGATCCGATGGTTCTCACCGGATCCACCCGACGCGATGTGCGCCCGAAAGCCCTTGCTAATAAATCGACTTAACATACATGCTTGAATGTATATATAATACGCGCTCGCCCGGCTTTCGGCCACCCGCCCCCTGTGACATAGCCAAGCACCTTGGGCGACTCATTGCACAGGCCAGCCGGTCGACAATCCAGTCGTCATATAAAAGCCACCGTTCGTCGCATTCGTCACCGCGTCGACGCGATTTGTGGCTAGCATCACGCTTTTATCCGCCGCAAATATTGCGGCGGGCTGCGTCGTTTCCGCTTTCCTGAGAAGGCAGGCCGGGGCGATGCGGCAGATCTCAAATTGCCATCATGGGGTTATCGATGAGGAAGTCCCAACGTATCAGTTGCGTTGCCACCTATGCAGCCGCTGCGCTGTCGGCGCTGGCGCTCGCTGCCTGCGGCGACAAGCAGGCCGCCGGCGGCCCCCCGCCGCCGCCGGAAGTGGGCGTGGTCACCGTGACGCCGTCGCCGGTCGCCGTCGTCAATGAACTGCCGGGCCGCCTGGAAGGCGTGCGCACGGCCGAAGTGCGCGCTCGCGTCGAAGGCATCGTGCTGTCGCGCAACTACACCGAGGGCGGCGAAGTAAAGGCCGGCCAGGTGATGTTCCGTATCGACCCGGCGCCCTACCAGGCCGAGCTGTCGTCGGCCCAGGCCGCGCTGCAGCGCGCCGAGGCCAACGCCGTCACCGCGCGCCTGAAGTCCGAGCGCTACAAGCCGCTGGTGGCCGTCAACGCGGTCAGCAAGCAGGAATACGACGACGCCGTGGCCGCCGCCGGCCAGGCCAATGCCGACGTGGCATCGGCCAAGGCCGCCGTGCGCACCGCCCAGATCAACCTGGGCTACACCACCGTGACCGCGCCGATCAGCGGCCGCGCCGGCCGCGCGCTGGTGACCGAGGGCGCGCTGGTGGGCAAGGGCGAGGCGACCAAGCTGGCGCTGGTGGAGCAGGTCGACCCGATGTGGGTCACCTTCACGCAGCCGGCTTCGGAAGTCACGCGCCTGCGCCGCGCCATCGAGTCGGGCGCCGTCAAGGGCGTCAACGGCGGCGCCAACGTGCACCTGTACGTCGAGGACGGCCGCGAGTACGAGCACACCGGCAAGCTGCTGTTCTCGGACATGACGGTCGATCCGACCACCGGCGCGATCACGCTGCGCGCGCAGTTCCCCAACCCGAAGCGCGAGCTGCTGTCGGGCACCTTCGTGCGCGTGAAGATCGAGCAGGGCGTGGATGAGAACGCGCTGACCGTGCCGCAGCGGGCGCTGATCCGCGGCGCGCAGGGCGCCACCGTGCTGGTGGTCGGCAAGGACGGCAACGTTGCCTCGGTGCCGGTCAAGGCGCCGCAGGCGATCGGCGACCGCTGGATCGTCACCGAAGGCCTGAAGGGCGGCGAGAAGGTGATCGTCGAGGGCCTGCAGAAGGTCAAGGTCGGCGCGCCGGCCAAGCCTGTGCCGTTCGTGCAGGCGGATGCCTCGGCACCGGCCGCCACGCCGGCTTCGGCTTCCGCTGCCCCGGCCTCCGCCCCCAAGGCCGAAGCGAAGCAGGAAGCGAAGCAGGAAACGAAGGCCGAGGGCAAGCAAGGCTGAACACCGCCGCGCCGCGGCAGCTGAAGCCAGCCGCCGCGGCACACAGGGCTAGACAAAGAGGGAGCCAGTCTTATGGCCAAGTTTTTTATCGACCGGCCGGTGTTCGCGTGGGTGCTCGCGCTGATCATCGTGCTGGGCGGGATGTTGTCGATCATGCAGTTGCCGATCGCGCAATACCCGAACATCGCCCCCCCGATCATCTCGGTCACGGCCACCTACCCGGGTGCGTCGGCCAAGACGCTGGAGGATTCCGTCACGTCGGTGATCGAGCAGGAGCTTAACGGCGCCCCCAACCTGCTCTACTACAACTCGACCAGCGAATCGACCGGCCTGGCGACGATCACCATCGCGTTCGCGCCGGGTTCCAACATCGACCTGAATTCGGTCGAAGTGCAGAACCGCCTCAAGCGCGTGGAAGCGCGCCTGCCGGCGGAAGTGCGCCAGCAGGGCGTGCGCGTGGACAAGGCCGGGAACAACTACATGATGTTCCTGACTGTGTCGTCCAGGTCCGGCACGGCCAGCGCGATCCAGCTCGGCAACTATGTCTCTGCACAGGTGATCGACTCGATCCGCCGCGTGCCCGGCGTGGGCCAGGCCGACCTGTTCGGCACCGAGTACGCCATGCGCATCTGGCTGGACCCGGCCAAGCTGACCGGCTACAACCTGACGCCGCTGGACGTGACCGCCGCGGTGAGCGAGCAGAACGTGCAGGTTGCCGTGGGCGAACTGGGCGGCACGCCCTCGCCCAAGGGCACCGAGCTGAACGCCACCGTCACCACCGAAAGCCGGCTGTCCACGCCGGAGCAGTTCGGCAACATCCTGTTGCGCACCAACCCCGACGGTTCGTCGGTGCGCATCAAGGACGTGGGCCGCGTGGAGCTGGGCGGCGCCGACTACTCGACGCTGGCCCGCACCAACGGCAAGCCGTCGGCGGCCATCGCCATCAAGCTGGCCCCGACCGGCAACGCGCTGGCCACGGCCACCGCGGTGCGCGCCAAGATGGAAGAGCTGTCGAAGAACTTCCCCGGGGACTACCAGTACACGGTGCCTTACGACACCTCGGCCTTCGTCAAGATCTCGATCGAGGAAGTGATCAAGACGCTGCTGGAAGCCGTGGTGCTGGTGTTCCTGGTGATGTACCTGTTCCTGCAGAACTTCCGCGCCACCATCATCCCGACGCTGGTGGTGCCGATCGCGCTGCTGGGTACGTTCGGCGCGCTGCTGGCGTTCGGCTTCTCCATCAACGTGCTGACCATGTTCGGCATGGTGCTGGCCATCGGTATCCTGGTGGACGATGCCATCGTGGTGGTGGAAAACGTCGAGCGGATCATGAGCGAGGAAGGACTCTCGCCACGTGAAGCGACACGCAAGGCCATGGGCCAGATCACCGGCGCCATCGTCGGCATCACGCTGGTGCTGACCGCGGTGTTCATCCCGATGGCATTCTTCTCGGGCTCGGTCGGCAACATCTACCGCCAGTTCTCGCTCTCGCTGATCGCTTCGATGGCGTTCTCGGCGCTGCTGGCGCTGACGCTGACCCCGGCGCTGTGCGCGACGCTGCTCAAGCCGGTGGAAGCTGGCCATCACCATGAGAAGAAGGGCTTCTTCGGCTGGTTCAACCGCACCTTCGCCACCGCGTCGACCGGCTACCAGGGCGTGGTCGCGCGCATCCTCAAGCGCACCGGCCGCTACCTGATCATCTACGCGGTGATCATCGCGGGCGTGGTGGTGCTGTTCCAGCGCCTGCCGTCGTCGTTCCTGCCCGATGAAGACCAGGGCTACATGATCACCGTGGTGCAGCTGCCCAACGGTGCCACGCAAGACCGAACCATCGGCGTGCTCAAGCAGATCGAGGACTACTACCTGGAGAAGGAAAGCAAGGTGGTTGACCAGATGATCACGGTGGCGGGCTTCTCCTTCTTCGGCCGCGGCCAGAACGGCGGTATCGCGTTCGTGCGCCTGAAGGACTGGAAGGAGCGCACCGGCGCGGACGAGACCGCGCAGGCGCTGGTGGGCCGTGCCTTCGGCGCGCTGTCGTTCATCAAGGACGCGATCATCTTCCCGCTCAATCCGCCGGCGATTGCCGAGCTGGGCAACTCCTCGGGCTTTGACTTCCGCCTGCAGGACCGCACTGGCCAGGGCCACGCCAAGCTGATGGAAGCGCGCAACATGATGCTCGGCATGGCCGCGCAGAACCCGGTGCTGATGGGCGTGCGCCCCGAAGGCCAGGAAGATGCGCCGCAGCTGCAGATCGACATCGACCGCGAGAAGGCGCGTGCGCTGGGCGTGTCGGTGGCCGAGATCAACTCGACGCTGTCGATTGCGTTCGGCTCCAGCTACGTCAACGACTTCAT
Source organism: Cupriavidus sp. NPDC089707 (assembly GCF_044748965.1). Lineage (NCBI taxonomy): Bacteria > Pseudomonadati > Pseudomonadota > Betaproteobacteria > Burkholderiales > Burkholderiaceae > Cupriavidus > Cupriavidus sp. NPDC089707. The sequence continues at coordinate 71,470 of NZ_JBIVHB010000005.1, read as the reverse complement.
CTATGAAGGCCGGGTGCGCAAGGTGATCGTGCAGGCCGACGGCGCCGACCGCCGGCTGCCGGACGACCTGACCAAGCTGCGCGTGAAGAACAGCAATGGCGACATGGTGGCGTTCGCGGCGTTTGCGACGTCCAGGTGGATCATGGGTTCGCCGCGCCTGGAGCGCTACAACGGCATGCCGGCGGTGAAGATCGCGGGCCAGGCCGCGCCGGGACGCAGTACCGGCGAGGCCATGCGCGCGATGGAAGAGAACTTCGCCAAGCTGCCGCCGGGCTTCGGCTTCGAGTGGTCGGGCCAGTCGTATGAAGAGCGCCTGGCCGGCGCGCAGGAACCGATCCTGTACACGCTGTCGCTGATCATCGTGTTCCTGTGCCTGGCCGCGCTGTACGAGAGCTGGTCGATCCCGTTCTCGGTGCTGCTGGTGGTGCCGCTGGGCGTGCTTGGGGCGCTGCTGGGCGTGACGCTGCGCGGCATGCCTAACGATGTGTACTTCAAGGTGGGCCTGATCGCCACGATCGGCTTGTCGGCGAAGAACGCCATCCTGATCGTGGAATTCGCCAAGGACCTGCAGGCGCAAGGCAAGGGCCTGATCGAAGCCACGCTGGAAGCGGTGCACCTGCGGTTCCGCCCGATCCTGATGACGTCGATGGCGTTCATCCTGGGCGTGCTGCCGCTGGCGATCGCCACCGGCGCGGGCTCGGGCAGCCAGCGCGCCATCGGTACGGGTGTGATGGGCGGGATGATCACGGCCACGGTGCTGGCGATCTTCCTGGTGCCGGTCTTCTTCGTCGTGGTGCGCAAGCGCTTCAAGGGCAGCGAGCGCCAGCGCATGCTTGACAAGAAGTGGCATGACCCGCAAGAGGAACTCTGACATGACCAAGACCCTGACCACACTGCTGCTGGTGGCCGGCGTTCTGAGCGGCTGCACGCTGGCGCCCAAGTATGAGCGCCCCGTCCCGCCGGTGGCCGGCAACTATCCGGTGGCGCCCGAGGGCTATGCCACCGCCGAGGTGAAGAGCGGCGAAACCCGCCGCGCGACCGACATCGGCTGGCGCGAGTTCTTCCGCGACCCGCGCCTGCAGGCGCTGATCGCCACCTCGCTGGATAACAACCGCGACCTGCGCCAGGCCGCGCTGCGCATCGAGGAAGCGCGCGCCACGTACCAGGTGCAGCGCGCCGACCTGCTGCCGACGGTGAACGTCAACGGTGGCTACACCCGTGCCCGCACCACCGCTGCCGAGGCGGCGACGGTGCTCGGGCAAGCGGGCGTGACCGAGGTCTACCAGGTCGGCCTGGGCATCTCGTCGTACGAGCTCGATTTCTTCGGGCGCGTGCGCAGCCTGTCCAACGCCGCGCTGGCGCAGTACTTCGCCACCGAAGAAGCGCACCGCTCGGCGTATATATCGCTGGTGTCGGAAGTCGCCAAGGCCTACCTGGCCGAGCGCTCCTTTGCCGAGCAGTACGAGCTGGCACGCAACACGCTGCAGGCGCGCGAAAGCACCTATGGGCTGGCCAAGCAACGCTTCGAAGCGGGCGCCACGTCGGCGCTGGACCTGCGCGACAACGAATCGCTGGTGGCGCAGGCACGCGTCGCCGCGGCGCAGCTGGCACGCCAGCGCGCGCAGGCGCAGAACGCGCTCGAAGTACTGGTGGGCAAGCCTATCGGCACCATCGAGAACCTGCCCGAGCCGATGCGGCTGTCGGACGAGCGCATCATCAGCGATATCCCGGCGGGCCTGCCGTCGGAACTGCTGGAGCAGCGTCCCGACATCCGCCAGGCCGAGCAGCAGCTGCTGTCGGCCAACGCCAATATCGGCGCGGCGCGCGCGGCGTTCTTCCCGCGCATCTCGCTGACCACCAGCGTGGGCACCATCAGCCCGACGTTCTCGGGGCTGTTCGATGCCGGCACGCGCGCATGGTCGTTCGCGCCGCAGCTGACGCTGCCGATCTTCGACTATGGCCGCAACATGTCGAACCTGGATCTCGCCAACGTGCGCAAGAACATCCAGATCGCCAACTACGAGAAGACCATCCAGACGGCCTTCGCGGAAGTGGCGGACGCGCTGGTGGCGCGCGGCACCCTGGAAGACCAGGTCACAGGCCAGGAACAAGTGCGCGACGCCGAATCCGCTCGCTATGAGCTGTCGCGACTGCGCTTCCGCAGCGGCGTGGCCAGCTACCTGGACGAACTCGATGCGCAGCGCCAGCTGTTCACCGCGGAGCAGGCGCTGATCCAGGCGCGGCAGCTGCGGCTGAACAACGCGATCGACCTGTATCGCGCGCTGGGTGGTGGATTGAAGGAGGACAGCGCGGTCGCGCAGCAGGCGGCGCCTGCGGGGCAGCAACAGTTGACGCAGTAGCGCTCGCTAAGGGTTTGCTCCCCTCTCCCGCTTGCGGGAGAGGGGCCGGGGGAGAGGGCCGGCGGTGGCAGTACTGATGGCCTGCACTCCGTCGACACTCCCGCCCTCTCCCCAACCCTCTCCCGCAAGCGGGAGAGGGAGCAAACCTGCGGTGAAGGAAACGATAGAGCCAGTGGCACCCGCCACTGGTTTTTTTTCGCCCTCAGAACTTGTACGAAGCCGCCAGGAAGAACACCAGCGGATTTGGCTCCAGCTTGGTTTTCGACGTCGACAACACCGTCCCGTCGGACGCCTTGATCGTCATCGTCGACGTCGTCTTCAACGGGATATACGTCACCGCCGCGGTCAACCCCCAATGCTCGTTGAAGTTGTAGGTCCCACCGATGTTGAATACCGGTGCCCACGACGACGACGCGTCCGCCTCCACCGAAGTTGGTCCCGGTATCCCTGCACCGGCTGCCAGGATCGCCCCAAGGTTGCTGTTCACCGACGCCGAGAACGCCGGGTTCACTTCGATGTTGGTGAAGAAGTTGTATGACACGCCCACCCCCACGAATGGCCGGAAGCGCGTGTCGGGCTCAAGGAAGTGGTACTGCACCATTGCCGCCGGGCTCCACTGGCGCGCCTTGGTGATGATCGGGTTCAGCGCCGGGTCGCCCAGGCTCTGCCGCCCGAGCGCACCGGCCGGCCCCGGCGGGATCAGCTCGCCATGTCCGTAGAGCTTGAACTCCGGCGGCACGCCGCCCACCGCGGTCACGGCGATATGGTCGGTGACAAAGTGGCTGAAGGTCAGCCCCAGCGTATTGGCATTGGACGACGAAATTGCGCTGCCCGGCGCGGTGAAGGTCGACGGCAGGCCCAGCGGATAGTTGATCGGCACGTCGAGCACCGACGTGGTCAGCGGATCGCTCTGGCCATGCGTGCGGATATGGAACCAGCCCGCGGAAACGACGTTGTCGCCCTTCTTCTGGGCGTGGGCAGGAAGCGCGAGCATGGCCAGCGCTGCCAGCACAATGCTGGCGGTAAGGCGTGAGAAATTCATCGGAGTCCCCGGCAGTGGAAGTCGGTGGCGCGCTTACTGCACGAAAGCGCCGACAGTGAAGTACGGACCGGTGTCGCGCGTTTCCAAAAAGCCGAACACACCGCCGGTGAACATCAGCTTGCCGGTCGGCGCCGAGCCCGCGGGCGCTTCGCGGCGCGAGATGCGCACCACGCCCGGCACCTGCTGCGAGAAGTCGAGCCGGTACGGAATGGCGAGCGACGCATCCGAGGGCCGGAACGGATCCATCATCGTCGCGGCGGCCCCGACCAGCGCTGTCACGCGATAGTTGAAGTTGCTGTCGACGCCGACGTATTCGCCATTGACGGTGCCTTCGGTCACCGCCACCGCCGGCGCCATCATGCCGATGCCGATCTCGTCATCGGCGCCCAGGGGCCCGTTCGCCAGCGAGTCGTTGGCATAGCCCACGCGGATCATGACCGGCACCAGCTGGCCGCGCAGCTTGCCGACGATCAGGTAAGCCTTGCCCAGCGTCGCGCCCAGCGTGGGCGGCTGGCTCTCGGCCTCGTAGTTGGTCGACAGCAGTGCGCCATTGGCCTGCGGCACGAAGTTGTTGCCCTTGCGCTTGCACGCGTTGGTGGCGTTGTCGCAAACGCTGAACGAGCCGTCCGCCGCGAGCGACATGCGGTAATCCTGTGCCACGGTCTGGAAGTTCTTCGACGGCACTTCGTGGAAGCCCACGCCGTTGTATTGCCCCGCGATCTTCGACAGGTCGGTCTCGGTCTGCGCAAAGCCGATGAACTGGAAATAGGGGAACGTGGTGTCGGGCACCGCGCCCGCACCGAGCACGCCGCCGAACTGGATGCGCGCGCCCGGGATGGTGCCGCCCACCACGCCCTCGCCGACGAACAGCTTGGCCGGCCGCGATGGATCGAGACTCGCGCCGGCCAGCTCGAACGCGCACTGGTTCAGCTTTTCGGTCGGCAGGCCGGTCTCGGCCTTCAGCGTGCCGCGCATCACGTTCTGCCCGTTGGTGGGATCGCTGCGCGTGGGCTGCACCGTGCCGGTCTGGCGCGGCACCGAAGAGTCCACGAACGTGACCTGCCAGGTCATGCGCGTGGTGTCGATCTGCACCTTCACCAGTTCGCCGGAGCCGGTGCCACCGGTGAAGGTGGTCGCATAGTCGAGCGATGCGGGGCACAGCCGCGTGGCGACGGCAGACGGCGTGGCGGGCGCATCATCGCCGCCACCGCCCCCACAGGCGGCCAGCATGGCGGCGGCAGCAGTTGCCGCAAGCGTACGTGCCGGCAAGCGGGGGGCATCGGTGCGGAACAGTCGTTGGAATGGCATGGCTTGTCTCCTTGATGTCTTGTGGTGGCGTGTCAGGGGTTTGCCAGCACGCCGACGCGGAAGGTAGGGCTGCTGCCACCGGTGCCCGCGAGATGGCTGAACACGCGTCCGCTGGCGATCAGTGCGCCGGTGGTGCCGCTGTTGTCGGTGGTGCCGACCATGCCTGCTGCGTTCTGTGTGAAGTCGAGCTGGAAGCCGCCGGTCTGGGCCATCGTCATCGGGTCGAGCAAGTCGGCGCGCGCAGCCTTGATCAGCGAGGCGGTGTAGACAAAATCGCTGCCCGAGCCGATGTAGCCGCCATCGATCTGTCCCTGCGCCAGCCGCGTCGCGGGCGCCAGCATCGCCAGCCCCGATTCATCGTCGACGTTGATCACCAGCGGCAGCAGCGACAGCTCGGCGTAACCGGTGCGGATCAGCAGCGGCACCAGCGCGCCCTTCAGCTTGCCCACCACCATCAGTCCCTTGGCGCGGCTGCTGTTGTTGGCGGTGATGGCCGCGCCCTGGAACGACGGATAGCGGCGGCTGCCGTCGGCATTGCTGCTTTCAAAGGCGCCGTCGGCGCTGCGCAGCTTCCAGTTGTTGCCGGTGCTGACGCAGCTGCCATTGGCGGCAGTGCAACTGCCGTCGGCATTGAGCGTCTCGGTCGTCTGCGCGGCGGCGGGCGTGAAATGGCTTTGCGACGTGATCGAGCCGCCCGATGGCACCTGGTGGTAGCCGAGCACGTTGTAGCTGCCGGCGACCTTGGCGAAGTCGGTCTCGGTCTCGGCAAACGCCAGTACCGGGTAGAACGGGAACGTCGTCGACGGGATCGCGCCCTGCCCCAGCAACAGGCCGCCGTAGGAAATCGTGGCGCCGGGAATGCCGCCGCCCGCCACGCCGTTGCCGAGGAAGATCACCGGCGGGCGCGCGCTGTCGATGCCGGCCTGCGAGACGCCGTCGGACGGTGTCGCGGTCTGCAGCGCGATCGCGCAACGGTTCTGCTCGGCGGTGGGCAGCGTGGTCAGGTTGGCGAAGGTGCCGGTAAAGGTCACGCCGGCGCGCGTCGGGCTGACGCTGCCCGGTTGCTTGGGTACCGGCGATTCGATGATCTCGAGCTGGTACGTACGCGCGGCGGTGTCGAAGCGCAGCTTCACCAGCTCGCCTGCGCCGGAGCCGCCGGTGAAGGTGGTGCCGTAATCCAGCGCCGCCGGACATAGCGATCCCGGCGGACCTCCCACCGTGACCGGGCCCTGTGCCGGACACGTGCCAGTGTCCGCGCATTGCGGCGCCTGCGTGCCGGTGCGCGTCGATTCCTCGCCGCCACCGCCACCGCCGCATGCTGCCAGCGTCGCGGCCAGGCCCACCCCGGTAAGAAACAAAATGCTGCGTCGATGCTTCGACATGGTCATTGCCTGTCTCCTCGTTCTTGTCTCAGTTCAGAAGCGGTACTCCGGATTGGCCGGGTCGAATGCCGAAGCCTCGAAGGTCTTGCGCACCAGCTTGTCGAAGACGATCTTCTCGACCATGTTGCCGTCGGCATCCCACGCGGTTTCCACGCGGATATACGGGTGCTTCAGGTCCAGCATCAGTTGCACCTTCTTCGCGTAGTACTGCGGCGCGCCGGCGGGCAGGTCCCACGTCAGCGCGACCATGCGCACGCCCTGCTCCTGCACGATCTCGGCCTTGCCGTATTTCTCGGACAGGCCCGCCGCGCGCAGCGTCCTGGCATCGCGCTCCAGCATCGACAGCACGAACTGGAAGCCGAGGTTGCGCACGGTATGGTTCGACTGCGAACGCGCGAGCGAGCCGTCGAGCGCGATCCACATCGAGGTAAAACCGAGCACGCCGCCGAGATGGCCGTACATCTCGTCCTTGCGGCGCGTTTCGTCGTAGAGGATTTCCTGGCCTGACTGCGCACCGCCGGGCAGCCACTTCGCATACAGCTGGCGCGGCGCATGGCGGTAGCGGATCTGCATCTTCGCGGGCTGCTCCTGCCACTGCCCGTTAAGCCGCTCCTGGCGCGACATCCAGTACTCGTACTCGGGGTAGCGGTTCATCTCCGCGCGCGCCCACTTCAGCAGCGCATCGGGCTGCAGCGCCTGGAACACCGCGAGCACCTGGTCGTCCGGCAGCCGCGCCAGTTCGCCGCTGGCGACCTGGCGCGAGAACAGCGCGGCTTGCTGTGGCGAAGGCTGGCCTTCATAGGCGCTGGCTGCGGTCGCGCCTTGTGCGTGCGCCACGGGCGCAACTGCAAGCGGCGCGGCCAGCCCGATGACGGTACCGGCGACAGCGGCAAGGAAAAGGGGTCGGATCGGGGGTCGGATCGGCATGCTGCTATCTCCTCAGGGTGAGCGCCGCCAGGCGGCGCGCAGGCCAGCGCAGGACGAACGGGGGCGCCGCCGCGCCCGGGGTCGGAAATCGGGCGCACGGAGTCCGCGGGGGCATGCGCGATGCCTCGCTACGTCGATCGAAGGTTCAGGTTGGCGGCCGGGGCCGCTACGTGAGCGCGGTGGCGCCGGCCCGGCGGTAACCGGGCGCGGCGCGCGCCGCTATGTCCGGCTGCGCATTCGCATCCAGTCATCCAGCGGATTGCTGGGGAAACTCACGGCATGCTCGCGCTCGCGCACTGCCACGGTGGCAGCGGCGGCGCGCCTGGTGCCCGCATTGCGCACGGTGCGTGCGCTCTCGCGGGCCTTGCCGATGGTGGCGGCGGTCACTGCGGCGCTCGTTGTGGTGCTCGTTGCGGCGCTCGTTGTGGAGGTTGCGGCGGCCGGGTCCGGCACCGTTGCCGCCAGCGCGGCGTCATGCGCCTGCGCGCTGGCCGGCTGTACAGCCTGTTGCGATGCCGCGAGATCGAACACCGACTGAAAGGCCGTCTGCGCCTGCGCATCGGGTGGCGCCACGTTCAGCACCGCCTCCACCATTGCCGTCAGGTTGGCCAGCAGCTGGGCGTCGCTCATCGGCCTGCCTTGCGTAAAGGCGGGCAGCAGGTTGCACAGCTCCTCGCCGGCCAGCACGCCCGACAAGGCCTTCAGCGCGAACTGCAGGCGCCGGCCCAGCTCATGCCGCGGCAATGCCGGGATGGCGCGCGCAAAGGCATCGAAGAAGCGTTCGTACACCGGTGCGTAATGCTCCAGCAAATACTGCTGGATAAAGGGCGAGGTGTCCGAATACACGCGCCCGAGCAGCCGCAGGAACGACGGGCCGCCCACTGCCGGGTCGCGCGCCATTTGCAGCGCGGGCACGAACAGCGCGCCCATCACGTGCTCGCAGCGAATGCTCTGGCCGGGCCAGCTCGCTTCGCACGCATCGAGCAGCGCCAGGCGCCGCGCGTTGAGCGGATCGAGCCGCCGGCTCAGCACGGCGTGCATCATGCTGTCTTTACTGCGGAAGTGGTAGTTCACGGCTGCCAGGTTGACGATGGCACGTGAAGTGACTTGCCTGAGCGAGGTGGCTTCGTAGCCGACCTCGATGAACAATTTCTCCGTGGCGTCGAGAATCCGGGCCTTGGTGTCTCCTGCCGAGCTTCTGCCGGTCTTCATGGGGCGTCTCTCTCTGGTGCTGCCGTAAACCCCTTTCAAAAATCTACGCTGTTCCGCTCCCAGCTCTGGCGGCATACGGATGCTTGAAACAGCTGTACGAAGCCTATCCACGGCTTCGAGCGTTTCACAAGCGCTGAATTGGAATTGCCATTCTAAATCCGGCGCTTGTGTGGGCTATCGCACTGCAGCGGCGCCGGTCCGTCATGCCGTGATATGGCGGGCCAGCGCCTCTGCATTCTGTGCCGTCAGCGCGAACACTGACAACTGGGGATTGGCCCCCACGCTGGTGGGGAAGACGGAGCCGTCGAACACCGACAGGTTGGCCAGCTGGTGGTGGCGCCCGTGGCTGTCCACCACGCCGCGGCGCGGGTCGTCGCTCATGCCGCAGCCGCCCATCAGGTGCGCGGTGAACAGCGTGGTGCGGAACGGCTTGAGCGGCAGCTTCGCGATCGCGTCGCGCGCTTCGGGCCAGCTGCGGTAGTCGGTGGCATCCAGGTGGGCCGGCCGCACCTTGACCGCGCCCGCGGCGAACTGCGCCTGCGCCATGCTCAGCCATGCGCGGCGCACGCCGTCCCAGGCGTAGTCGCTCATCTCGTAGTCCAGCAGCGGGCTGCCGTCGGGGGCCAGCCGCACGCGCCCGCCCTCGCTCTGCGGCACGAAGCCGTCGCGCAGCAGCGCCAGCATGGCGTTGGTGTTGGGCAACTGCGCGATATCGCGCCGCAGCGCGTCGCCCATGCCGTTGAGCACCCCGGCGCTGATGCCGGGGAACAGCGGCGGCACCTCCAGCTTGTAGCCCATCGGGCCGGTGGCGCCGTTGGCCCACTGGAAGTGGTCGGAGGCTACCGACTGCGGCGTGCCATAATAAGGATCGATTTTCTCCGGCATGATGGCGATGCTGATATTCACCGGATGGATGAATGTGCGCACGCCCAGGCGCCCATGCGGATCCGGCACGCGCGAGCGCAGCAGCAGTGCCGGCGTGTTGATGGCGCCGCCGGCGACCACCACGTGCCGCGCGCGCACGGTCACGCCCACGCCGGTGGGGGTATTGCCGTCGGCGCCGAGCGCTTCGCCGGTGACCGACCGCACGCGCTGCCCATCGTGTTCGAGCGTGCGCACCCGCACCCGGTGCACCAGCGTCGCGCCGGCGGCCAGCGCCGCCGGGATGGTCGAGACCAGCATCGACTGCTTGGCATTGACCGGGCAGCCGAAGCCGCAGTAGCCCGAGTTCCAGCAGCCCTTCACGTTGCGCGGGATCACGTGCCACTCCCAGCCCAGCTTTTCGCAGCCGCGGCGCAGCACATCGTTGTTGGGGTTGGGCGCCATCGCCCAGGGCGCGATGCCAAGGCGCGCTTCCACCTGCGCGAACCACGGCGCCATATCGGCCTCGCCGTGGCCGCTGACGGCGTGGTGTTCGGCCCAGTGCGCCAGCGTCTGCGGCGGCGTGCGGAAGCTGGACGACCAGTTCACCGTGGTGCTGCCGCCAACGGCGCGGCCCTGCAGGATGGCGATGGCGCCGTCCGCGGTGGTGCGCGCCGCCGCCTCCTGGTACAGCTCGCGGTAGGCGCGGTTCTCGTCCATGTCACGGAAGCTGTCGGAGGTGCGCAGCGCGCCTTCTTCCAGCAGCACCACGCGCAGCCCGGCGCGGCTCAGCGTTTCGGCGCTGATGCCCCCGCCCGCGCCGCTGCCGACGATGACAACGTCCGCGTCAAGCGTGCGGGAGGTGGTGAAGGTGCCGGCATCCAGCACCTTCCAGCCGGCGGCGATGCCGGCGTCGTAGAGATTGTCGATGGCCATGTCGGGTTTCAGGCGTGCAGCGCCTTATAGATCGGCGCATTGGGGCCGGGATAGCCGCTGCCCGCCCAGGCGGCAGGCAGCACGTAGTAGCTCACGCTGACGAGCTTGACCAGCACCACCGCGCCGGCATTGAGCGTGGCCAGCCGGCTGGCGCGCCAGCGTTCCAGGAAGGCCTGGACCTGCCCCGGCGTAGTGGCGTCCCAGGGCTGGCGAATGCCGGCCAGCGCCCAGCGCAGCGGCGTGCTGGCGAGCAGGCCGAACAGCTTGCGCAGTTCGGCCTGTGCGCCGGCGTTCATGGCTGCGCAGGTGATGTCGATATTGCGCAGCGTCTCCTGCACCAGGGTCTCGCGCCGCGGCGGCGGTGCTTCGGCGAGTTCGGCGATGACGGCCGGCAGCAGCGCGCGGAACATGGCCACGTCGTCGGGCCGAAGCCAGACCATGCCGGCCTGCGGCGCCGCGTCCGCCGCGCTGCAGCCAGCCAGCGACGGCACCAGCGCGGTACACGCCAGCGCGGCCGAGAAGCCGAGTCCGACCTTGAGGAAGCCGCGGCGCGACAGCGCGTGCAGCGCCTCGGCGCCGGCAGCTGTGTCGGCATTTGCGTCGGCGTTTGCGCCCCGGTGTGGCGCAGGTTGGGAATGCGGGGGCATGTGGTCTCCTGTGCGTCGGTGTTCTTGTCAGGGCGGGGCGAGCCCGCATTGACGCTACCTGTAGTTTGGATAAAGATCGGGTCCCCGTCTTGATTCCGCATGACAGGTGATTTGATGCCACGCGCCAACCCGTCCGCCGGCGGTGCCACGGTATCCGGCACCGTGTCGCTCGCTTACCTTCGCGCCGTGCTCGACCACGGCGAACGCCAGGGCATTGCCGCCGCCGACCAGCTGCGCGCCGTCGGCGTGGCGGCAGACATCCTCGGCGCCACCGGTGCGCCGATCGCCACGCGCATTCCGGGCGCCGCCTACCTCGCGCTGCTCGACTGGCTCGGCGAGGCCACCGGCGATCCGCATGTCGGGCTGCGCGCCGGAGCCGCGTTCGTGCCGCGCCACTATGCCGAGATGGGTTATGTGGTGCTGACCACGCCCACCGTGCGCGACGCCATCCTGCAGGGCATACGCTACGAGGTGCTGGCCAACGATATCGGCCGCACCCGCCTGGTCGAAGCGCCGGGCACGGCCTGCATGACCTGGACCGCCCAGCACGGCCCGCTGTCGCGCCATGCGCATGAGCTGCACATGGCCACCTGGTCGGTATTCGCGCGCTGGCTGATCGGCGACCGCTATATCGCCACGCAGGTTGAATTTCCGCACGCCGCGCCGGCGGACACCAGCCTGCATGCGGAGGTGTTCGGTTGCCCGGTTGCCTTCAGCACCGGCCGCCATGCCATGCATATCGACCCGGCGCTGCTCGCCCTGCCTTCGCTGCAGGCCGATGCCGGCATGCAGGCGCAGATGACGCGCATCGCCGACTCGCAGCTGCAGCGTTGCGTCCACGCCGGCGCCGACGAACTGGCGCAGGCGCGTGCCTACATCAGCGCCCGCCTGCAGGACGGCGAACTGCCGATTGCCGACGTGGCCGCGCACTTGCACCTGCCGGTGCGCACATTGCAGCGCCGCCTGCAGGCGCAGGGCATCAGTTATTCACAGCTTGTGGATAACGTGCGGCGCGCGCTGGCCGAGCAATACCTGGCCGATCCCGCCGTCAGCCTGGCGCAGTGCGCGATGCGGCTGGGATATTCCGAGCAGAGCGCGTTCACGCACGCGTTCAAACGCTGGACTGGCGAGACGCCGCACGGCTGGCGCCGGCGGGCCGCGCGGGCGTAGCAAAGCCGGTCCAACGCAAAAAATTTCCGCGTTTCAAACACACCGCCGACTGCCGCCGCCGGCGTGGCATCGGCGCGCTAGGCCGTTGTTTCATGTGCGCCATGCGCCGCTGGTTTTGCCCCGGAATTAGAGCCATCCTTCGGTCCACGGCATTGACCGGCTCCGGTGCGCTTCCTACGATGACATTCATCAATGTCACAATAAACACTGTCAAAACAGTGAGGAGCGCCCATGAACGCCACCGCCGAACTGCCGCAGCAGAAGCCCCCGGCCACTGAGCACACCGACATCGCCATCATCGGCAGCGGCTTCGCTGGCCTTGGCATGGCGATCCGCCTGCGCGAGCGCGGCGAGCGCGATTTCCTGGTGTTCGAGAAGGCCGGCGCGGTCGGCGGCACCTGGCGCGACAACCACTATCCCGGCTGCGCCTGCGATGTGCAGTCGCATCTGTATTCGTTTTCGTTCGCGCCCAATCCGGACTGGTCGCGCATGTTCTCGACCCAGCCCGAAATCCGCGCCTACCTGGAAGACTGCAGCGAACGCTTCGGCCTGCGCCCGCACCTGCGGCTGCACCATGAACTGCGCCACGCCGCCTGGGACGAGTCCGCGCAGGGCTGGCGCCTGGAAATGGCCGATGGCAAGGTGGTGCGCGCGCGCGTGCTGATATCGGGCATGGGCGGGCTGAGCCGGCCCGCGTATCCCGATATCCCGGGGCTGTCGTCCTTCGCCGGCGCATGCTTCCACTCGCAGCAGTGGCACCACGGCTATCCGCTCGCCGGCAAGCGCGTTGCCGTGATCGGCACCGGCGCCAGCGCGATCCAGTTCGTGCCGAAGATCGCCCCGCAGGTGGCGCGGCTCGACCTGTACCAGCGCACGCCGCCGTGGATCATGCCCAAGCCAGACCGCGAGGTCAGCGCGCCGGAGCGTTGGCTGTTCCGCCGACTGCCGTTCACGCAGGCGCTGGTGCGCACCGGCATCTACTGGATGCTGGAATCGCGCGTGCTCGGCTTCGTGATGCATCCGGGCGTGATGAAGCTGGTGGAGCGCATCGCGCGCCGGCACCTGGCGCGGCAGGTGCGCGACCCCGCGCTGCGCGCCGCGCTGACGCCGGACTACACCATCGGCTGCAAGCGCGTGCTGATTTCCAACGATTACTACCCGGCGCTGGCGCGCGACAACGTCGACGTCGTGACCACCGGCATCGCGTGCGTGGAGCCGGATGCGGTGGTGCTGCGCGACGGCACGCGGCGGCCGGCGGACGCCATCATCCTCGGCACGGGCTTCCATGCCACCGACCCGCTGCCGCGCGGCGTGATCTCGGGCATCGGCGGCGTCGACCTGGTCGATGCCTGGCGCGACGGCGCGCAGGCCTACCTTGGCACCACGGTCTCAGGCTTCCCCAACCTGTTCCTCGTGGTCGGTCCCAATACCGGGCTGGGCCACAGCTCGATGGTGTTCATGATCGAGTCGCAGGTGGCCTACATCCTCGACGCGCTGCGGCAGATGCGCCGCGAAGGCGTGCAGGCGGTGGATGTGCGCGAGCCCGTGCAGCGCCGCTTCAACGACAGGCTGCAGCGCGAGCTTGGCCATGCGATCTGGTCCGCCGGCGGCTGCGCCAGCTGGTACCTCGACCCGCGCAGCGGCCGCAACACCACGCTGTGGCCGGGCTTCACCTGGCAGTTCCGCCACGCCACCGCGTGCTTCCGCATGACCGACTACGACCTGTACCCGGCGCTGCGGCCGGTTGCCGACGACACCCCGCCGTCCGCCGTGGACATCGCCACGGCCTGAGCCGCTTACCCATCCAGACACACCACACCAGACCGGAAGGAGACCGGACATGAAGGACTTCCGCAACAAGGTCGCCGCGATCACCGGCGCCGGTTCCGGCATCGGCCGCGCGCTGGCCCTGGCGCTGGCGCGCGAAGGCTGCCACCTGGCGCTGTCGGACCGCGACGCGGCGGGGCTGGCGCAGACCGCCGCGCAGGCACTGGCCGCGGCGCCGCAGCTGCGCATCACGCAACACACGGTGGACGTGGCCGACCGCGCCGCCGTCTACGCGTGGGCCGCCGCGGCAGCCCACGCGCACGGCCGCGTCAACCTGATCTTCAATAACGCCGGGGTAGCGCTGTCCAGCACCATCGAGGGCATGAGCTACGACGATCTCGAATGGATCATCGGCATCAATTTCTGGGGCGTGGTGCATGGCACCAAGGCGTTCCTGCCCTGCCTGAAGGCCAGCGGCGACGGACACGTGATCAACACCTCCAGCGTGTTCGGCATTTTTGCGCAGCCCGGCATGAGCGCGTACAACGCCAGCAAATACGCGGTGCGCGGCTTCACCGAATCGCTGCGGCAGGAACTGGACCTGATGGACTGCGGCGTGTCGGCCACCACGGTGCACCCGGGCGGCATCAAGACCAATATCGCGCAGGCCAGCCGTGTCTCGCCCAGCGTCAATGGCTTCCTGGTGCGCGACGCGCAGCACGGCAAGGATGAGTTCGAGAAGTTCTTCATCACGTCGCCCGACAAGGCCGCGCGCGTGATCCTCGACGGCGTGCGGCGCAACCGGCGGCGCGTGCTGATCGGGCCCGATGCCTATGCCGCCGATGCCATGGCCCGCCTGTTGCCCGCCGCCTACCAGGCGCTGGTGGTGCGCGAGACGCGGCGCAAGCGCGACCTCGGCCCAGCGGTGGCGCCCCAGGGAGAGTCATCGTGAGCCGGCTTGCCATTGAACAGGACGCAGCGCTGATGGCGCCGCCGGGCATGCTGACGCGCTGGTTCGGTCAGGGCCGCGTGGGGCTGTTCAGCCTGTCGCGCGCCACGCTGGCGCGGCGCTATGCGCTGCCCGCTTCGCGCTGGGTGCGCGTGCTCGACGCCATGGTCCACTACGCCGACGAAGGTCCGCGCGACGGCGAGACGCTGGTACTGATCCACGGCTTCGGCGCGTCGCTGCATACGTGGGACGGCATCGTGCCGGCGCTGGCGCAGCGCTGGCGCGTGCTGCGGCTGGACCTGGCGCCGTTCGGCCTGACCGGGCCGCTGCGCGACGCGCACGGGCGCATCGCCACCATGGATGTGCACCGCTACCGCGATTTCATCGACGCCTTCCTCGCGGCGGTGGGCGTGCGCCGCGCCAGCATCATCGGCAATTCGCTGGGCGGACTGATCGCGTGGGACCTGGCCGCGCGCCGGCCCGATGCGGTCGACAAGCTGGTGCTGATCGACGCCGCGGGCTTTCCGATGAAGTTGCCGCTCTACATCGACCTGTTCCGCCATGCGCCGGTGCGCTGGTCGGCGCCCTGGATGCTGCCGGAGTTCATCATCCGCGCCGCCACGCGCGACGTCTATGGCGATGCCTCGCGCGTGCCGGAATCGACCTTCCGCCGCTACGTCGACTTCTTCTATGCCGAAGGCAGCCGCGAGGCCGTCGGCAGGATGGTGCCGAAGCTCGACTTTGCGCAGCTAGACACGCACCTGCTCGGCAGCGTACGCGCGCCCACGCTGGTGCTGTGGGGCGAGCGCGACCGCTGGATCCCGCCCGCGCATGCGCAGGCCTTTGCCGAACACATTCCCGGCGCGCAGGTGCGCCCCTATGCGGGCCTTGGCCACGTGCCGATGGAAGAAGACCCGCAGCGCGTCAGCGCCGACCTGTTGCCGTTTCTAAGCCATTTCTAGCCGCCCAGCCAACAAGGAGACCATCATGATGCCAGTCCGCCGCGACGTGCATCCCCACCTGCCGCCTGAACGCATCAGCGACTGGCACGAGCGGGGCCGCCATGTCACCCATTTCATCAACGCGCTGTCGATCTTCTTTCCCGCCGGCGAGCGCTTCTTCATGGACAGCGTGCGCAACTATCGCGACCAGGTGAAGGACCCCGAACTGCGCCGCGCCATCGCGGGCTTTATCGGGCAAGAGGCGATGCACACGCGCGAGCACATCCTCTACAACCGGCTGATGGAAAACGCCGGATTGCCTGCCGCGGGGCTGGACCGCGCGGTGTGGCGGCTGCTGGACCTGCTGCGCAAGATCCTGCCCAAGTCCTGGCAGTTGGCTCACACCATCGCGCTGGAGCACTACACCGCGATGCTCGCCGGCGGGCTGCTGCAGGACGGGCGCCACATGGGCGACGCTTCGGAGACCGGCTACAGGCAGGTGTGGACCTGGCATGCGCTGGAAGAGACCGAGCACAAGGCCGTGGCCTATGACGTGTGGAACACCGTGATGAAGCCCGGCCCGTATCGCTACGTCGTGCGCACCTTCACCATGCTGACTACCACCGTGACGTTCTGGGCGATGGTGTTCGTGTTCCATATCGCGCTGGTGATGGGAGACAAGAGCTGCCGCAACAAGCTGAGCGGCTTCGGCAGCGTAATGCGCTTTCTCTGGCGATCGCCGGGCGTGATGCCGAAGATGATCCCGGAGTGGCTGCGCTACTTCCGGCCGGGCTTCCATCCGTGGGACGACGACAACCGCGCCGAACTGAACCGCATCGCGCCGCTGATCGCCGAGATCGAAGACAACGCGCGCCGCGCCGGCGTGTCCACGCACGCGCCTTCGCTGCGGGGGGCGGCATGACGGTCTGGCAATGCCGCATCTGTGGATGGGTCTATGAGGAAGAACTTGGCATGCCCGACCACGGCGTCGCGCCGGGCACACCGTGGAGCGCGGTCCCGGCGGACTGGAGCTGCCCGGACTGCGGCATGGCGAAAGCGGATTTCGACATGGTCGCGGTATAGGAAAGCCGCGGTCGTGTGAACGGGCTGACGGCACCAAGCAAGCCAACAGCGTAACTCCCCTCTCCCGCTCGCGGGAGAGGGGCAGGGGGAGAGGGCCAGCGCACCCACGAAGTGGAATCGCCACCAAGACACGCCCGCCCTCACTCCTCTCCCACGTCACCCGAGGGCGCAGCAAACCAGCTCAAGTCACGACTGGCCGCCGCTTCCACCCTCTCCATCATGCAAATGCTCGATAATCGCCGCCACCCGATCCCCCAGATATTTGTTGGCCGAGATCTCCAGCGCCCGCATCATCTCGGTCTCCGCCATCACCAGCGCCAGCGGCCGGATGCGCCACAGGATATCGACCAGCCGCGGCACGTCCTGCGGCGGCGGCAGCTTGCCCTCGCCGAAGCGGTCCAGCTCGCGCACCACCGTTGCCACGATCTGGTCCGAGACCGCCTGGAAATGCCCGCGTCCCTGCGCGATGATCTCCAGCACGTCTTCCAGCGCGAAACCCGCCTCGGCAATCTCTGCCCCGGCAGCGAGCGCGCGCGGGCTGCGCGCCAGGTAGCCCATACCATCCGGCTCCAGCAGTCCCAGCGCAATGGCCTTGGCCAGCGCCGGCCGTGAGATCGCGCGACCGAACATCCGCGCTAGCGCAAGGTAGGAGTAGTGCCGCGGCGTCTCGTTGGTCCACGGGCTGCTGATCGCCGTCTCCAGCCCCAGGATCGAGCGCAGGTCGTGCCCTTCGACGATGGCCTTGAGCAGCTCGGTGATGTTGGCCAGCGTGTAGCCGCGCGCCAGCAGGTGGTGGATCAGCTTGAGCCGGCCCAGGTGTACCTGCGTGTAGATGCCCACGCGCCCGCGCCGTTGCGGCGGATCGATCAGGCCGCGGTCCTGGTAGGAGCGCACGTTGCGCACCGTGGTGCCGGCCGCGCGCGCCAGCTCGTCGATGGTGAACTCGGGCCCCGTCTGCGGCGGGTCGCCGGACGCGGTGGCCTGGCTGGTTGCGGACGGTGGTTGGCGGCGCCGGGTCAGTGTCATGGCAAAAATTCTAACCGACGCGGGCGGCATGCAAGATGGCGGCCGGTTTTGCCCGTGCTTTCCCCTTGTTTTGCCCTGGTTTTGCCGATAATGAGGGCAGACCAACCCCACCGCCCGCCTTCCATGCATATCCGCTGGCTCGAAGACTTTGTCTGCCTGGCGCAGGCCGGCAGCCTGGCGCGCGCCGCCGAGCTGCGCAACGTGACCCCGCCCGCGTTCGGCCGGCGCATGCAGGCCGTGGAAGTGTGGGCTGGCGCCCCGCTGATCGACCGCAGCGTGTTCCCGGTGCGCCTCACCGCCGAGGGCCGCCAGTTCCTGGAAGCCGCGCAGAGCGCGCTGCGCACGCTGGATGAAACGCGGCTGGCACTGCGCGCGGCGCATCGGGCCGACGCCAGCACCGTGACCATTGCCACCGGCAAGACGCTGGCGCGCTCGATGGTGCCGGCCTGGCTGTCCGGCCTGCGCGAAGCGCTGCGCGGCGACACCGCCGCGGCAGGCTTTCGCACGCGGCTGTCGACCTTCCCCATGCACGACGCGCTGGCGATGTTCGCCGAGGGCGATGCCGATTTTCTGCTGTGCTACAGCCCGCCCGACGTGCCGGTCATGCTGGACGACGCGCGCTACCAGTTCCACCTGGCGGGCGTGGAGCGGCTGGTCTGCGTCAGCGCCGCCGACGCGCACGGCGCGCCGCTGCACCGGCTGCGCACCGGCAAGGCGACGAAGGAACAGCCGGTGCCGATGATTGCGTATGCCGAGACCCTGACGCTGGGGCGCATGGTCAACCAGGAGATCGCGCGCCGCAAGCTGGCGCCGCGGCTGGACGTGATCGCGGTCAGCGACTTTGCCGAGTCGGTGCACGAAATGGTGCGCCAGCGCATGGGCCTGGCATGGCTGCCCGCGCGGCTGATTGCCGACGACCTGCACGCGGGACGGCTGGTGCGGGCGATCGGCGCCACCGCCGCCGGGGCCGGCGAAGGCGGCGATCTCGCCCTCGATATCCGCCTGTACCGCCCGCGCGCGCCGATGCGGCCGCTGGCCGAGGCGTTCTGGCGCGCGGCGGTGGCGGCGCCGCGCTAGTTGCGACCTTCGACTGTGTGGCCGACTGTGCGACCGACCTTGCGACCGGTTGCCAAATCGGCAACCCCGCTTGCCAAAGCCGCACGCCGGGCGGGCCGCGCGCTCTCTAATATCCGGTCACAACATCGATTCCGGGACCCCAGAGCCAAGACCATGAAGACCATCCTGCGCGCGGCCGCTGCCGCACTCTGCCTTGCCACCGCCGCCGGTGGCGCCTTTGCCAGCACCTGGCCCGCCAAGCCGATCACGCTGGTGGTGGGCTATACCGCCGGCGGCAGCGTCGATCTCGTCGCCCGCACCATCGCGCCGGAGCTGGGCAAGCGCCTCGGCCAGAGCGTGGTCATCGAGAACCTGGGCGGCGCCGGCGGCACCATCGGCGCGTCCAAGGTGGTCAAGGCCGAGGCCGACGGCTACACGCTGCTGATGGGCTCGGGCAGCGAGGTCTCGATCGCGCGCCTGACCAATCCCGCGGTGCGCTACGACGGCGAGAAGGACCTGGCGCCGGTGACCTTCGTCGGCACCCAGCCGATGGTGCTGGTCGGCAAGCCGGGCTTGCCGGCGAAGAACGCCGCCGAGCTGATCGCGCTGGCCAAGGCCCAGCCGGGCAAGCTGGCGTATGCGTCGTCGGGCGTGGGCACGCCGCTGAACCTGGCTGGCGAGCTGATCAAGCAGCAGGGCAACGTCAATATCACGCACGTGCCATACAAGGGCGCATCGGCCATGGCCACTGACCTGCTCGGCGGCCAGATCGACCTGGCGGTGATGGTGCTGTCGTCGGCGCTGCCGCATATCCAGGCGGGCCGCGTGCAGGCCTACGGCGTGACCGGCGCCAAGCGCGCCGCGGTGGCGCCGAACGTGCCGGCACTGGCTGAGACGCCGGCGCTCAAGGGCGTCGACATGGGCGTCTGGTTTGGCCTGATGGGGCCGGCCAACCTGCCCAAGCCGGTGGTCGACCGGCTGAACACCGAGATGCAGGCCGTGCTGGCGATGCCGGACGTGAAGAAGAAGCTGGCCGAGGCGGGCGTGGAAGTGACGCCGGGCAATCCTTCCCAGTTCGGCAGCTTTATCAAGCGCGAGACGGGGCGTTACCGGACGATTGTGCAGGCGGCCGGGATTCGTGAGTGAGTGATGGGCTTTCGGTGCTGCGAGCGCCGGCCCTCTCCCCCGACCCCTCTCCCGCATGCGGGAGAGGGGAGACCACAGTCAGCATGAGCCAGGCTTGACGCCGCCTCTCCACCCGCCGGTTTGCTCCCCTCTCCCGCTTGCGGGAGAGGGGAGACCACAGCGAGCATGAGCCAGGCCTGACTCCATCTCTCAACCCGCCGGTTTGCTCCCCTCTCCCGCTTGCGGGAGAGGGGAGACCACAGCGAGCATGAGCCAGGCCTGACTCCATCTCTCAACCCACCGGTTTGCTCCCCTCTCCCGCTTGCGGGAGAGGGGCCGGGGGAGAGGGCCAGCGCGTGCCAGTACCAACGCCACACCAATTCCATACGACCCGCCAGCCACAGAGCCACCGGGCACCCTGAAAGCACCGATCCCCATGACCCACCCCAGCCACCTCGACGCCTACCCCGTCGACGTCACCTTCCCCGATATCCGCCCCTACGCCCCCGGCAACACCGGCATCCCCTACCTGTACACGTTCGACAGCGGACAGCCCGGCCCGCACGTGATGGTCAACTCCCTGACCCACGGCAACGAGGTCTGCGGCGCCATCGCCGTCAAGGCGCTGCTCGACCACAACCTGCGCCCGCGCCGCGGCCGCCTGACGCTGGCCTTCGCCAACGTCGACGCCTACCACAGCTTCGACCCGGCCAGGCCCGACGCCTCGCGCTTCGTCGACCAGGATTTCAACCGCGTATGGACCGCCGCCACGCTGGACGACACCAGCCGCGATTCCTCCGAGCTGCGCCGCGCGCGCGCCATGCGCCCGGTGATCGACACCGTCGACCTGCTGCTCGACCTGCATTCGATGCATGAGAAAAGCCGCCCGCTGATCGTCTCCGGCCCGCTCGACAAGGGCATCGCCCTGTCGCGCGCGCTGGGCGCGCCGGCCGACGTGATCGTCGACGAAGGCCACCCGGAGGGCCGCCGCATGCGCGACTACGACGGCTTCGGCGATCCCGCCAGCCCGGCCAATGCCCTGCTGATCGAATGCGGCCAGCACTGGGAGCCGGCAGCCGTAACGGTGGCGCAGGACAGCACCGCCCGCTTCCTGCTGCACGCCGGCGTGGTCGACGCCGCCGACCTCCCCGCCGGCTGGCTGCAGCCGCTGCCCGCCACGCAGCGGGTGGTACGCGTGACGGAGCCGGTGGTCGCCGCCAGCATGGATTTCCGCTTCGCCGGTCCCTATACCGGCCTGGAGACCTTTGCCGAGGCCGGCTCGGTGATCGCCTGGCGAGATGGCGAACCGGTGGTGACGCCCTATCCCGACTGCGTGCTGGTGATGCCTTCGCTGCGCCAGCTCCGCCCCGGCGTGACCGTGGTGCGGCTGGGCCGGCTCGAGCGCTGAGCCGCGGTTGCCGAGGGCCGTAGAAAGATCGGGTCTTGCCAGATCAGGCTCCCGCGGTCGGTGCCTGCGGCGTGCCGCCCGACGGCGCCGGCGGTGGCAGCATGCCGGGGAACAGCTGTTCGACCAGTTCGTCCAGCTTGGACGCCGGCTGCACCAGGTTGCTCAGGTTGAGCCCGCCCGCGCTGCGGTTGGCGTTGTAGATCGCCTTGCCGACGCGGTCGCCCTGGCGGAAGACGGTGATGTCCACGCTGTCCAGGTACGAGGTCCAGAACCAGGCACTGCGCGCGGTGTAATACGCCACCATCGGGCAGGCGAGCGCCGACGCCGCTTCGGCCTGCAGCATCTTCACCTCGAAATTGCGCTGCTCCAGCGACGCACGGAAGGCGTCGACATAGTTGTTGCCGCTCACCGGGTTCACCACCACGCACAGCAGCATGCCGTTGGCACCGTAGGTGCCGCGCGGGCCGCCGCCGGCCGGCACCTGGAACGCAGTATTGGGATCGGAGCGGTCGAGCCGGTCGACCGGGGTCACGGCCTGGTAGGTCGAGCAGCCGCACAGCAGCAGGCCGACGCTGGCGGCCAGCAGTGCATTGTTCATGGGAATCCTGGATGGCTTGGGGCATCGCCGCCGGCGCGCAATGCGGGCAGCGTGCCTTCACACTGTAGGCGCTGCCGGCGCCGGCCAATTCCCGGAACAGAGACGCAAAATCCGCGCTGCTGTGCCGGCGTGGCGCGTCAGCCGCCCGCCCCGCCCTGCGCGAGCCGGCCCACCAGGATCAGGCAAAACGCCGCCAGGCACAGGCCCACCACGGCGACCTGCAGCCGCGTCACGGGCCTGCCGCCGAGCAGGGTCTCGCTGAGCCAGCGCGGCGAAGCCAGGCCCGCGGCGGTGGCCGCCAGGATGATGAGCGCAAGCACGGACAGCACGGATTGCATCGCAGGTTCTCCGGTTCAGGCTTGCGCTCAGTTGGCGCCGCCGCGCAGCAGGCAGTCGCGCAGCAGCGGCATGCCATCGGCCAGGCCCGCGCCATTGCATTCCACCGCCACCTTCTGGCCGCGCCGCACCATGGTCGCGCGGGCCTCCACTTCGCAGACCCGGCCCGCCGGGCCGCAGATCTGCCGCTGCAGCAGCAAGGCGCGCACATTGGCGGCCGGATCGTTGGTACGGATATCGACAAAGACCTGCTCGCCCTCGCGGCGCACGCCGCTGGCGACGCCTTCGACGATCACGTAGCGGTCCAGGTAGCGCGCATCCGCGGCCTTGGGATCGTTGCGGTAGTCGTCCAGCACGGCGCTGGCCTGGTATTGCGGCAGGCGGTCGGCGGGCCGCTGCGGGTCGATGCTGACCGGGTCCAGCGTGCCGTCGCGCGGCACGCCGCGCACGTCGCTGGCCGGCACCGCGCTGGCGGCGGCCTGCTCGCCCGAACCGGCGGGCGCCATGGCGGCATCGTCATGCCGGTCATTGCCGGCAAACCACAACATGCCAAGGACAGCCACGGTGACGATGGCAATGAGGATCTGCTGGGTACGGTTCAACATCTGGAGGCTCTGCCTGAAGGGCATGCAAACGGCGAAAGCGCGATTATGCGCCACCCGGGGCGCAGAAGCGTTCGATCGCTGCCGCCGCGTGCTCCACGCCGCGCTCCGCCGCGACGGCGCGACCCAGCACGGCGGCCTTTTCGCGCGTCTCCGCGCGCTCGGCAAACGCGATCATCGACGCCAGCCGCGCCGCGTCGATCTTGTGCCCTGGCGCGTATGCCGGCGCCACGCCCAGCGCCGCCAGCCGCCCGGCCCAGAAGAACTGGTCGCCCGCGAACGGCAGCACGATCGACGGCACGCCCGCCGCGGCCACTGCATGCGTGGTGCCGGCCCCGCCATGGTGGATCGCCGCCGCCACGCGAGGCAGCAGCCAGTCATGCGGCGTGGCCCCGATCACATGGAAATTGGCTGGCAGCGCGGACACATCGATGCCGGACCAGCCCGGATAGAACAACGCGCGCCGCCCATCGACGGCCTGCACCATGGCATTGACCACCTGCTGCCGGTCAAAGCCTGCCATGCTGCCAAAGCCGATATACAGCGGCGGCGCACCGGCCACCAGGAAGTCGCGCAGCGCCGCGCCCGGCTGCCAGTCCGGCTGCGGCGGCATGTTCCACGCGCCGGTGACCAGCCAGTCCGCATGCCAGTCGCGCGGGCGCGGCACCAGGTGGGGCGACATCGCGTACAGCGACGGGAAATCGCGCCACATCGCCCGGCGCGGCGCCACGCCAAACAGCTTCGCGCGCGCCGCGTTGGTGGCATTGCGGAACATCCGCCACAGCACGAAGTTGATCACCGCATGGCTGGCCCGGTTGGCCCAGCCCGGCATGCGCCATGGCGGCAGCAAGGCCGAAGGGAAATCCCGCGTCGGCGAGATCGGGAACATGCCCGCGCCGACCACAGGCTTGCGCAACTGCTCAGCGACGGACAACGCCACATACGCTGTCAGCCCCGAGAACACAATGCCATCCGCATCGCGGGCCGCCTCCGCCAGCTGCGCCATCCACGCCTCGGTGTTGTCCTCCGCAATACGCCCGAACGCGCGCGTGGCCTCGGCCACGTTGCCACCCTCGGTCATCAGCTTGTGCAAGGCGCCGCCGGGCAGCAGGGTTTGCTGGATATCGCCGGCCATCGGCGCGAACGGCAGGCCATGCTCGGCGGCCAGCGGCGCCGCGGAGCGTTCGCCGAGCATCAGCACGTCATGTCCCGCGTCACGCAGGCCCAGGCCGAGGGCTACGATGGGGCGGCAGTCGCCTTGGGTGCCGAAGGTGATGAGGGTGAGGCGCATGGGAGAAGACGTTGGCGCGTTCCGGTAGCGACCGCCTCACTTCCCAATACAGAACCGCGTAAATATCGTCCCCAGCAGATCATCACTGGTGAACTCGCCGGTAATGCTGTTCAGGTGCTCCTGCGCCAGCCGCAACTCTTCCGCAAACAGGTCAAGCGCCTGCGCCTGGCGCTCGCTCTGCTCGGTGGCCACATCGAGGTGCGACTGCGCCTGCCGCAGCGCGGTCAGATGCCGCTCGCGAGCGAGGAAGGTACCTTCATTGCCGGATTGCCAGCCCACCAGCCGCAGCAACTCGCGCCGCAGCAGTTCGATGCCAGCACCGGTGCGCGCAGAGATCCAGATCTCGGTCGGATTGGGGCCGTTGGCGGCGACCACGTGCGGGCGGTTGCCGCCGAACATCGTGTCGCCCACTGCCGGCGCCTTGTCGATCTTGTTGACTACGCGCACGATTGGCGAGCCCGGTGGCAGGTGGCCGCTGAGCCGGTCGTCGATGGCGTCGTCGATCTCGGACAGGCCGTGGCGCAGGTAGTCGGTGGCGTCGACCAGATGCAGCACGATGTCGGCGCGGCGGATCGCGTCCCAGGTGCGTTCGATGCCGATGCGCTCGACTTCATCGGTGGCCTGCTCGCGCAGGCCAGCGGTGTCGATGATATGCAGCGGGATGCCGTCGATCTGGATGGTCTCGCGCACGCGGTCGCGCGTGGTGCCGGCGATCGGCGTGACGATGGCAAGTTCGGCGCCGGCCAGCGCGTTGAGCAGCGAGGACTTGCCCACGTTGGGCTGGCCCGCCAGCACCACCGACAGGCCTTCACGCAGCAGCGCGCCCTGCCGCGCCTGCGCCAGCACGCCGCCCAACTCATTGCGGATGGTCGCAAGCTGGCCGCGCGCGTCGGACTGCTCCAGGAAATCGATCTCTTCCTCGGGGAAATCCAGCGTGGCCTCGACCAGCATGCGCAGGTGGATGACCCTGTCCACAAGCTTGCGGATCGCATTGGAGAACTCGCCTTCCATCGAGCGCGCCGCCGAGCGCGCCGCGGCTTCGGTGCTGGCTTCGATCAGGTCGGCCACCGCCTCGGCCTGGGCCAGGTCGAGCTTGTCGTTGAGGAAGGCGCGGCGCGTGAATTCGCCCGGCTCGGCCAGGCGCAGGCCGATGCTGTCGCCGGCCTGCAGGCAGCGCGTCAGCAGCATCTGCATCACTACCGGGCCGCCGTGGCCCTGCAGCTCCAGCACCTCTTCGCCGGTGTAGGAGTTGGGCGCGGGGAAGTACAGCGCGAGGCCATGGTCGATGACCTTGCCGTGGCCGTCGAGGAACGGCAGGTAGGTGGCATGGCGCGGCTTCAGTGCCTGGCCGCAGACGGCGCGCATGACGGGGCCGACATCGGGGCCCGACACGCGCACCACGCCGATGCCGCCGCGTCCAGGCGCGGTGGCGATGGCGGCAATGGGAACCTGGGGAGCAGTCATGGCGGTATTGTCGCAGATCGATTGCGGTTGGCGTGGCGCGGGTTGCACTGGCAGGAGCGCCGCACGGCGCGGTGGGTCGGCCGCCATGTCAGGCGGGGCGTCAGCTCGCGCCAGGGGGTGGCGGCGGCACGTCGTCGGGTAGCGCCGGCACGTCCAGGCACTCGCCCATCAGCCGGCGCGCGACCACGGCATCGACATAGTCCCCCAGCCGCGTCTGCTTCTTGACCAGCTTGCGGTGCAGCCGCTTGGTATAGCGCGACGGCAACACCGGTGCCAGCGCCTCGATCGTGTAGCGCAGCCGCTTGCCCGCGATGCGCTCGTCATGCACCGCGCCCGGGTCGCCGCCTCGGGCGGCTTGCTTCAGCGCGCGCAGTCGCTTGCGGCCCCGGCGCACGCGCTGGCGCGCGAACGGGCCGAGGCGGTCGCGCCGCCCCGCCTCGCTTCTGGCGGCAAGTTTTTCCGCAAGGCGGCCCAGGTGGGCGAGATCGCGTTGCACCACAGGCAACTGTCCGTCGCGATAGGTGACCAATGTCGCCAGCAAGGCCGCGCGAGCCGTGTTGCGCCGTGTGGCGGCGGTGTCGGCCACGGCGGCCAGCACCGGATCTTCGGGCGCTTTCTCGCGCGCCGGGGCGACGGTCTCGGCCAGGAAGACGTCCCAGTCGCGCACCTCGCTGGTCGCTCGCGCCAGCGTGCGCAGTTCGCGCTTCCAGCGCTCGCGTTCCAGCCGTGGCAGCGCTGGCCCGAGCGCCCACAGCACCGCGCGCGCATGGCGCACCGCCACGCGCAGTTGGTGCAGGTCTTCCGCTTCGTCTCGGTGCAGCAAATTTTGCAGGGACATATCGATTCGCGCCAGGCTGGCCTGTGTCAGCGCGGCAAACGCAACGACCGGCTGCGTCTTGCGGCGCAGCGTGGGCGGCTGGGCGTCAGTCATGGCGGTCTTCATGCAGTCAGGCGCGCCGGCGGGACGCGGATGCCACCAGTGTAGGCGACGGCACGCGCGAATGCGTCCGAGCGCCGCATCAGGCGCTGCCGTGCGGTTGACAGCGGCCCGCCGTCGCGATGGAATGCGCACACCGCCTGCTGATGCAGTGACCTGCAGTGACCAAACAAGGACCCGCCATGACCACCGAACAGGAGCGTCTACTGCTGCACGACACCATCGCGGCCGGCTTCCGCCAGGCCGCGTTCGTCAATGACATCGGCATCGCGCTGGCGGACTGCGGGCCGGGCTGGTGCGAATCGACGCTGGCGATCACCGCGCGTCACCTCCAGCACGGCGGCATCGTCCATGCCGGCGTGCAGGCCACCATGGCCGACCATACCGCGGGTGCTGCGGCCACCACTATCCTCGAGGCGGGCCAGCACGTGGTCACCGCGGAATTCAAGATCAACCTGCTAAGGGCCTTGCGCAGCGAACGGCTGCGCTGCCGTGCCGACGTGCTCAAGTCCGGCCGCTCGATCATCGTGGTCGAGGCGGATGTGTTTGCGGACGTGCACGGCGAATCGGTGCTGGTGAGCCGCTTCAACGCCACCATGAGCGTGCTGGACCTGGCCTGAGCCCAACCCCAACCCTGCAAGGAGCCAAGCATGATCGACCATACCGGCGCCAGCGTCAGCGATTACGCCAAAAGCCGCGCGTTCTACCTGGCCGCGCTAGGCGCCATCGGCTACGGCCTCGTCAAGGAATTTCCCGCCAGCGTCACTGGCAGTACCGACGTGGCAGGCTTCGGGCCACCGGACAAGCCGGATTTCTGGATCCACCGCGGCGAGCCTAACCGGCCGCCGATCCACGTGGCGTTCCGCGTGGACAGCCGCGAGCTTGTGGATAAGTTCTATCGCGCCGCGATCGAGGCGGGCGGACGGGACAATGGCGCGCCGGGCATCCGGGCGCATTACCACCCCGATTACTACGGCGCCTTCGTGCTGGACCCGGACGGGCACAACATCGAGGCGGTTTGCCACAAGCCGGCCTGATCCGGCCCGAACCGGCCCGAACCGGCCCGAATCGGCAGATGGCGATCAGCGCGTCGCCACGATAAACAGCCGCGGGAACGGCAGCAGCACCGACTTATCGGGCAACGCGGGGTACGCCTTGGCGATCTCGCTTTCGTAGCGCGCCAGGTACGCCACGCGCCCGGCCTCGTCCAGCGGCTGCAGGAACGGCCGCAGTCCGCTGCCCTTGAACCACTCCACCACCGCCGCCGCGCCGCCGGCCAGCGGATGGTGGTAGGTGGTCAGCCACACATCCACGCGCCGGCACAGCGGGCGCAGCAGTTCGTAGTACCACTGCGCCGGTGAACGCTCGGCGCGCGCCTTGCTGGCGCTGGCCAGCTGCGCCGCCCACGGGCTCTCCGCCGCCACCTGCCGCATCAGCCGGTGCGCGGGCTCTTCCAGGTTGTCAGGCATCTGCACGGCCAGCGTGCCGCCTTCCGAGAGTTTGGAAACGAGCCTGGGAAACAGGCTGGCATGGTCCGGCAGCCATTGCAGCACGGCATTGGCCAGAATCACGTCGTATGGGCCGGGATCGTCCCAGGCGCCGATGTCGGCCACGCGGAACTGCACATCAGGCAGGCGCTTGCGCGCGGCGTCGACCATGTCGTCGGAGCTGTCCAGGCCGGTGATCGATGCGCCCGCGTACCGCGCCAGCAAAACCTCAGTTGAGTTGCCGGGGCCGCAGCCGATATCCACCGCGTTGCGCACGATCTCGTTGGGAATGGCGGCGACGAGGTCGCGGACGGGACGGGTGCGTTCGTCTTCGAAGGCAACGTATTGGCGGGCGGACCAGCTCATGGTGGATCTCCAGGCATTGAGGCGCAGGCCAGTAGCATACGCTTGCATAACGCCTGCCGCAGCCTACACCGCTTGAACACGGCTCCCCTCGCCCGCTTGCGGGAGAGGGGTAGGGGGAGAGGGCCGGAGTTTCCACGAAGTGACCGCCGTCGCTATGCGCACACGCCTGCCCTCTCCCCCGGCCCCTCTCCCACTTCGCGGGAGAGGGGAGCAAACCGCCAGCCAGCGAAAAGACCGGCAGCCATCACCAAAAACAAAAAGCCCGGCGTCACCGCCGGGCTTTTCCGAGTACTACATCAACGCAAAGGCAATCAGCTCTTGGCCACAACAGCCGCCTTGCCCTTGCCAAGCATCCGATTAATCTGCCATTGCTGCGCAATCGACAGAATGTTGTTCACCACCCAGTACAGCACCAGGCCGGCCGGGAAGAAGAAGAACATCACCGAAAACACCAGCGGCATGATCGTCATGACCTTGGCCTGCACCGGATCCGGCGGCGTCGGGTTCAGCTTGGTCTGCACGAACATCGACACGGCCATCACGATCGGCAGGATGTAGAACGGATCCGGCACCGACAGGTCCTTGATCCAGCCCAGCCACGGCGCGCCGCGCATCTCAACCGACGACAGCAGCACCCAGTACAGCGCAATGAACACCGGGATCTGGATCACGATCGGCAGGCAGCCGCCGAGCGGGTTGACCTTCTCGGTGCGGTACAGGCCCATCATCTCCTGGTTCATCTTCTGCGGGTCGTTCTTGTAACGCTCGCGGATCGCCGTCATGCGCGGCTGCAGGTCCTTCATCTTGCCCATGGACTTGTAGCTTGCGGCCGACAGCGGGAAGAACACCAGCTTGATCAGCACCGTCAGCGCGATGATCGACCAGCCCCAGTTGCCCAGGAAGCCGTGCAGCTTCTCCAGCAGCCAGAACAGCGGCTTGGCCAGGATGGTCAGCCAGCCATAGTCCTTCACCAGTTCCAGGCCCGGGGCGATCTTCTCGAGCATGTGCTCTTCCTGCGGACCGGCGAACAGGCGCGCATCGGTGCTCACCGTGGCGCCCGGGGCCAGCTCGCCCAGCGGCTGCTGGATGCCCACGCGGTACAGGTTCGGATCGATCTGCTGGACGTAGAAGCTGTGCTCCTTGCCGGTCTGCGGGATCCAGGCCGAGGCAAAGTAATGCTGCACCATCGCCACCCAGCCGTTGTTGGCGGCGGCCGGCACGCTGGCCTTGCCCTTGGCGATGTCTTCGAAGTCGATCTTGTGGTACTTGTCGGCGTCGGTGTAGACCGCCGGGCCGGTGAAGGTGCTGTAGAACTGCGACTGCTCCACCTTGCTGCCGTCACGCGCCAGCTCCAGGTACAGCGTCGGCGACACCGGCGCTGTACCCGCGTTGGTCACGTCGAACTTGGTGTCGACCACGTAGCTGCCCTTGCGGAAGGTGTAGGTCTTCACCAGCTTCACGCCATTCTTCTCGCCGGTCAGGACCACCTGAAGCTGCTCGGCGCCGTCCAGGTTGCGCGGGCCCGGCGCGGCGGTGAACACCGTGGTGTGGTTGGGCAGGTCGCCGCCGATCAGGCCCGAGCGCGCCATATAGGTGCGCACGTTGTCACGCTCGAACAGCACCACCGGCTTGCCGTCCTTCTCGAGCTCCTTGAGCAGCTCCAGGCGCGACACGATGCCGCCGGCGGTGTCGATTTCGGCGCGCACCGTGTCGGTGGTCACCACGATCTTCTCGCCGGCGGGCTGGACGGCGGCCTGCGGAGCGGCACCCGGCGCGGCCGGGGCAGCTGCGCCCGGCTGGACGTTGGCCTTGGGCACGTCGCCCTGCGCGGCCGCGCCGCTGGCTGCCGGCGCCGAAGCGCCCTGCTGCTGCGTCACGCTCGGGAAGAACATCGACGCATGGCCTTGGGAGCGTTGCCAGTTGTCGTAGAGCAGCACGAGGGACATCGAGAAGATGACCCAGAGGATGGTGCGTTTGATATCCATGTCTGGCTGTGGTCGGAGAAATCAGGGTCTGGGCAGACGGATCGCGGCAGGCGCATGGCCTGCCGCGGCATGGACGGAACGGCCCGATGCGGAGTCCGCCCCGGCTGTGTCGGTTTCCGTGCCCGGCACGGGATCATACCCGCCTTGTGCGAAAGGATGGCAACGGCACAGCCGGCAGGCGGCCATCCAGCTGCCGCGCGCGGCGCCGTGATGGACGATCGCGTCGCGGGCGTAGTCGGAACAGGTCGGCAGGAAGCGGCACTGCGAGCCCAGGTAAGGACTCAGGGCGATCTTGTAGATACGCAGCAGGGCAAGCAGGATTCGCTTCATGGTGAGACCGTCAGGCCTTGCCCGGTGGCTGGCTCTGCGGGGCAGAAGCCGGCGGCGGGGCGGGCGGTGCAGGGTTGGCAGCGGGCGGCGGCGGCAGCGGCCTGGCCGCCACCTCCAGCAAGCTGGCGATTTCCGCCGCGCACGCCTGTCGGACCGCCGTGCGCGTGGCAAATTCCGCCCGCGGGAATTTTGCCTGCAGGCGCAACAGCACATCACGCCCCGACAACTGCTCGCGGCGCTGGCGGAACAGCTCGCGCGCCATGCGCTTTACCAGGTTGCGCTCGGCGGCGCGCGGCGCGAACTTCTTGCCCACGACCACGCCCAGCCGGGCTTCGGCCCGGCCGTTGGCGCGCACGTACAGCACGAAATGCGTGCTGCGACGCCGGGGCCGCAAAGCAAAAACGGATGAAAACTCATCCGTCTTTGTGAGCCTCGCGGCTTTGGGGAAGGCATGGGCTGACACGCTGGGCAAGGCTGGCGAGAAATACTGCTGACTGACTAGCTGGACCCGGCGGCAACCCGGCGCAAACTGCGCAGGCCGTCCTGGACCCGAGGCAAGAGGCATCGACGGCGCCGTTGGCGCCGTCAGGCCGGTTGCCCGGGCCTCAGATGGCCAGGCGCTTGCGGCCCTTGGCGCGGCGAGCGTTGATGACGGCACGGCCGCCACGGGTCTTCATGCGCACGCGGAAACCGTGGGTACGCTTGCGGCGGGTAACAGAAGGTTGGTAGGTACGTTTCATGTTGCACTCTCTGGTTGATCTGGGCGTGCCCGGCTTCGGCCGGTGCCGGGGTGCCGTGGCCGCCGCGTATGGTTCGCATGGGGCTGCCGCTGGCAAGGAACTGCCGCGGTAATGCCGACGATTCTGGTTCTGTCTTGCTGCCGGCCGGCGGCGCAGTGCAGGCGTAGGCCTGTGGGCGCGGACGGCACGAACAGGCCAGACCCGGCGATGCGCATACGTGATCCCCTGCCGCATCGCAGAACCCGGCATTTAACCCAGTTTTAAAGAAGGTGTCAAGGTAAACGGCATTGTGCGACGGCACATATGCCACATACCGAAGAACCTGTCAGTGCACCATTGTCCACAGTGGCCAGTGCACAAATCTATGTGCATGCCGCGCCGCCAACATATAAGACAACTCAGGCCGAAGTCTATGTTTTCCCTGAATTTTCGCGGCTTTCCACGACCCGCCACCCCGCACTGCAGCACGGGTTGTGCACAGCAATCCACTGCATTTGCACAAGTTGTCCACAGACTTATCCTTTGTGGATAACTTGGGGGCGGGGGTACAATCCCGGTCCAAACACATCACGGGCTGCGTGGCGCAGGCGCAACCCGGGCCCCCCACCGCGAAAAACGCATGAGTTAACGCACGCACCGTGCGGCGAGCCGATCGCTCGCTGGCTGGCGCATGGCATGCCGCGGGGGTACGCCAACTGGTAGTGATTACCAGTACGGCAAGCAAGGGCCCGGCCGACGCAACGTAAACGCCGCTTGTGATGAGCCCGGGCCGCGATCCCCGGGTGCAACTACTAAACAACAAACGATGCAAGATTTCTGGCAGGCGGCAGCCGCGCAACTCGAGCGCGAACTGACGCCGCAACAGTTCAAAACGTGGATCAAGCCGCTGGCGCCCGTTGCGTTCGATGAAGAAACGCATGCGCTGCGGATTGCTGCGCCCAACCGTTTCAAGCTGGACTGGGTCAAGAGCCAGTTCTCCGGGCGAATCACCGCACTGGCCTGCGAGTACTGGGAAGCGCAGGTCAGCGTCCAGTTCGTGCTCGATCCCGCGGCCTCCGGCCGTGCCGCCGCCTATATGCAGGCGCCGCAACCGGCCATCGGGCCGGGCGCGCACGCACAGGGCGGCGCCATGGGCATGCCGGGCATGGACGGCCACGCAGCCCCGGGTACGGGGATGGGCGGCTACCCGGGCGGCCAGCAGATGGGCGCGCAACCGCCCTACCCCATGGCCGGCCAGCCGGGCCAGCCGGGCTATGGCGAATATCCCACCGCCGCCGCCTACGGCATGGGCCAGCCGCCATATGGCAATCCGGGCAACCCCTCCGCCGCGCCGGTCCCGGCCGGCGCGCGTGCGCCGATGCCCGGCATGGGCCCGGGCGGCCAGCATCACGGGCAGAGCCATGGCCAGATGGGTGGCCGTGGCAACCAGCACGCCAGCGACATGGGCGATATCGACGTGGTCCACATGGACCCCGCCGAAGCCAGCGCCCGCTCCTACCGCGTGCAACCGCAGCCGCATCAGCCGCACCCGTCGCAGCAAGCGATGGGCGGCGCCAACGGCATGCCCGGCCACCAGCCCAGCGACACGGTCCACGAGCGCTCGCGCCTGAACCCGATCCTGACCTTCGACAACTTCGTCACCGGCAAAGCCAACCAGCTGGCGCGCGCCGCCGCCATCCAGGTCGCCAACAACCCCGGCAAGTCCTACAACCCGCTGTACCTGTACGGCGGCGTGGGCCTGGGCAAGACCCACCTGATCCACTCCATCGGCAACCACATGCTGATGGAGAATCCGCGCGCGCGCATCCGCTACATCCACGCCGAGCAGTACGTGTCCGACGTGGTGAAGGCCTACCAGCGCAAGGCGTTCGACGAGTTCAAGCGCTACTACCACTCGCTCGACCTGCTGCTGATCGACGATATCCAGTTCTTCTCCGGCAAGAACCGCACGCAGGAAGAGTTCTTCTATGCCTTCGAGGCCCTGATTGCCAACCGGGCGCAGGTGATCATCACCAGCGATACCTACCCCAAGGAAATCACCGGCATCGACGACCGCCTGATCTCGCGCTTCGACTCCGGCCTGACCGTGGCGATCGAGCCGCCCGAGCTGGAAATGCGCGTGGCGATCCTGATGAAGAAGGCCGCCGCCGAGAACGTGAACGTTCCGGAAGAAGTCGCCTTCTTCGTCGCCAAGCACCTGCGCTCCAACGTGCGCGAGCTGGAAGGCGCGCTGCGCAAGATCCTGGCGTTCAGCAACTTCCACGGCAAGGACATCACCATCGAGGTGACGCGCGAAGCGCTGAAGGACCTGCTGACGGTGCAGAACCGGCAGATCTCGGTGGAGAACATCCAGAAGACCTGCGCGGATTTCTACAACATCAAGGTCGCTGACATGTACTCGAAAAAGCGGCCTGCCAATATTGCCC
The DNA here is from genome assembly GCF_044748965.1 of Cupriavidus sp. NPDC089707. Lineage (NCBI taxonomy): Bacteria > Pseudomonadati > Pseudomonadota > Betaproteobacteria > Burkholderiales > Burkholderiaceae > Cupriavidus > Cupriavidus sp. NPDC089707. The sequence goes on along the minus strand of NZ_JBIVHB010000005.1, from coordinate 37,708 downwards.
GTCCGCGCCAGATCGCGATGTACCTGGCCAAGGAGCTGACGCAGAAGAGCCTGCCCGAGATCGGCGAGCTGTTCGGCGGCCGCGACCACACCACCGTGCTGCACGCCGTGCGCAAGATCGCCGACGAACGCAGCAAGGATGCGCAGCTCAACCACGAGCTGCACGTGCTGGAGCAGACGCTCAAGGGTTGATGCGCGCAGTCCTGGCTGGAAGTCAGTTTTGAAGGGCCGGCCCCCGAGGCTGGCATACTGTAGGGTGCGCGCCACGGACAACCCGTGGCGCCTGGGGAATTAACGTCAGCATCGCCGGAGCAAAAGTCCGGAAAGTGGCCACCGATAAGGCTTTGCGGTGAGTCGGGCCGGGATGGCAGGCGCGTTCAGTGCCAGCGTGGCTTTTTGTGCACAGCTGGCCCGCCGGCCGGTCCCGCCCCGCTTCACCGCAGCGGCTTATCCTTGGTACAATGGCACATTAACTCCTTGATTCCTAAGTGAATTTGGAGTTGTTTGCGTTCTGCGGTCGCCGACTACAAACGACGAAGGATAAATTCAATGCAATTGGTCAAAACCTCGCGAGACAACCTGCTGCGTCCGCTGCAAATCGTGAGCGGCATCGTGGAGCGCCGCCACACCCTCCCGATCCTGGCCAACCTGCTGATTCGCAAGTCCGGGTCGAACGTGTCCTTCCTGTCGACCGACATCGAAATCCAGATCACCACGCTTGCGGAATGCGGCGTCGGCAACGACAGCGTCGCCACCACCGTAGCCGCGCGCAAGCTGCTCGACATCCTGCGTGCCATGCCTGACGGCGACGTGGCCCTGTCGCTCAACGACAAGCGCATGACCGTGCAATCCGGCAAGAGCCGCTTCGCACTGCAGACGCTCGCCGCCGAAGAATTCCCGACCGTTGCCGAAGCCAGCGAATTCAACGCCAGCGTCAGCCTGCCGCAGAAGACCTTCAAGCACCTGCTGGCGATGGTCCACTTCGCCATGGCGCAGCAGGACATTCGCTACTATCTGAACGGCATGCTGCTGGTGGTGGAAGGCAAGAAGGTCATGGCAGTCGCCACCGACGGCCACCGCCTGGCCTACTGCGGCGTGGAGCTGGAGAACGAAGCGGCTGGCGTCGGCTCGCGCCAGGAAGTCATCATCCCGCGCAAGACCATCCTGGAACTGCAGCGCCTGCTGGAAGACAACGACGATCCGGTGACGGTGCAGCTGGCCGCCAACCAGGTCAAGTTCACGTTCGCCAATATCGAACTGATCTCCAAGCTGGTCGAAGGCAAGTTCCCCGACTTCCAGCGCGTGATCCCCAAGGGCTACAAGAACGCCTTCGCGATCGACCGCGTGCGACTGCAGCAGGCGCTGCAACGCACCGCGATCCTGACCACCGACAAATTCAAGGGCGTGCGCTGCATCCTCGACACGCACATGCTCAAGATCAGCTCCACCAACGCCGACCAGGAAGAGGCGCAGGAAGAGCTGGAACTCGATTACTCGGGCGACGCGCTCGATATCGGCTTCAACGTGACCTACCTGCTCGACGTCCTTGCCAACCTCAAGACCGAGCAAGTGCAGGTCAGCCTCGGCGACTCGAATTCGAGTGCGCTGATTACCGTGCCGGAAGACGACAACTTCAAGTACGTCGTCATGCCGATGCGCATCTGATGATCCGGTAACAGGACACGCAGAGAACGACATACCGGAGCAGCAAACGGCACGCTACGACACCCGCCAACAATCGGGCAGTCCTTTTGCAGCGGGGGCAGGATCGCAAGCGATCCGCCCCTTTTGCCGTTTTTAGTAACCGCCTTGCGGAAGCCCCTGGCCTGGCAAATTTGCCGATATGGCCGGTTTCCGCATTTGCCGTGAGTAGGAAAACATGACCCAACCGCAAGCAGCACAACAGGAAAACACCTACGGAGCCTCCTCGATCCAGATCCTGGAAGGCCTGGAGGCGGTACGCAAGCGCCCGGGCATGTATATCGGCGATACGTCGGACGGCACCGGCCTGCACCACCTCGTGTTCGAGGTGCTGGACAACTCCATCGACGAAGCGCTGGCCGGCTACTGCACCGAGATCCAGGTCACCATCCACAGCGACAACTCGATCTCCATCGTCGACAACGGTCGCGGCATCCCGCCCCTGGTCAAGTTCGACGACAAGCACGAACCCAAGCGCAGCGCGGCGGAAATCGCCATGACCGAGCTGCACGCCGGCGGCAAGTTCAACCAGAACAGCTACAAGGTATCGGGCGGCCTGCACGGCGTGGGCGTGTCCTGCGTGAACGCGCTCTCCAAGTGGCTGCGCCTGACCGTGCGCCGCGATGGCCAGGTCCACCTGATCGAGTTCGCCAAGGGCGATGTGCAGAACCGCATCATCGAGACCGTGCCCGGCCCCGACGGCCAGCCCGTTGAAGTCTCCCCGATGAAGGTCATCGGCGCCACCGACAAGCGCGGCACCGAAGTCCACTTCCTGGCCGACGAAGAAATCTTCACCAACGTCGAGTTCCACTACGAGATCCTCTCCAAGCGCATACGCGAGCTCTCGTTCCTGAACAACGGCGTCCATATCAAGCTGGTCGACCAGCGCACCGGCAAGGAAGAAGACTTTGCCTTCTCCGGTGGCGTGAAGGGTTTTGTCGAGTACATCAACCGCGCCAAGAGCGTCCTGCACCCCAACATCTTCTACGCAAACACCGAAAAAGACGGCATCGGCGTGGAAGTGGCCATGCAGTGGAACGACGGCTACAACGAGCAGGTGCTCTGCTTCACCAACAACATCCCGCAGCGGGATGGCGGCACCCACCTGACCGGCCTGCGCGCCGCGATGACGCGCGTCATCAACAAGTACATCGAAGAGAACGAAGTCGCCAAGAAAGCCAAGGTGGAAACCACCGGCGACGACATGCGCGAAGGCCTGGCCTGCGTGCTCTCCGTGAAGGTGCCCGAGCCCAAGTTCAGCTCGCAGACCAAGGACAAGCTGGTCTCGTCAGAAGTGCGCCTGCCCGTGGAAGAACTCGTCAGCAAGGCCCTGACCGACTTCCTGCTGGAAACGCCCAACGACGCCAAGACCATCTGCGGCAAGATCGTAGACGCCGCCCGCGCGCGCGAAGCCGCCCGCAAGGCCCGCGAAATGACCCGCCGCAAAGGCGTGATGGACGGCATGGGCCTGCCCGGCAAGCTCGCCGACTGCCAGGAAAAAGACCCGGCCCAGTCCGAACTCTTCCTGGTGGAGGGTGACTCCGCAGGCGGCTCCGCCAAGCAGGGCCGCGACCGTAAGTTCCAGGCCATCCTGCCGCTCAAGGGCAAGATCCTGAACGTAGAGCGCGCCCGCTTCGACAAGATGCTCTCCAGCCAGGAAGTGCTGACGCTGATCACCGCGCTCGGCACCGGCATCGGCAAGGACGACTACAACCTGGAAAAGCTGCGCTACCACCGCATCATCATCATGACCGACGCGGACGTGGACGGCTCGCACATCCGCACGCTGCTGCTGACCTTCTTCTACCGGCAGATGCCTGACATCATCGAGCGCGGTTATGTTTATATCGCGCAGCCGCCGCTGTACAAGATCAAGCATGGCAAGGAAGAGCGGTATATCAAGGATGATGTCGAGCTCAATGCCTACCTGCTGAAGCTGGCGATGGAGAAGGCGTCGCTGGTGCGGCCGGATGGGTCGGAGATCAGTGGGGATGCGCTGACCGAGCTGGCGCGGCAGTATCAGCTGACTGAGGGCGTGATTGGCCGCTTGTCGCGCGTGGTGGATACCGACGCCCTGCGTGCCATTGCGGACGGGGTGACGCTGGACCTGGATAGTGCTGCGGCGGCGGAGGCTTCAGCGGTGGCGCTGAAGGCCAAGCTGGCGGAGATGCATGCCAAGACGTTGATTGGGGCTGCGGTGAATGACGACGGCACCGCGGACGTGTACGCGCAGTTCGACGAAAAGACCGACAAGCATCGCTTGATGATTGCGCGCCGCCATCATGGCAACGTGCGGTTGTCGCATCTGGATGCCGACTTTGTTCACGGGGCTGACTACGCTGCGCTGTCCAATGCTGCGAAGACTTTCCAGGGGTTGACACCGGAAGGCACCAAGGTACAGCGTGGTGAAGGTGAAAAGCTGCGCGATCAGACTGTCAATGACTTCCACGGGGCTATGCAATGGCTGCTGGCTGAGGCTGAGCGTGGGGTTTCTCGGCAGCGGTATAAGGGGCTTGGGGAGATGAACCCTGAGCAGCTGTTTGAGACGACGCTGGATGTTACGCAGCGACGGCTGTTGAAGGTGCAGATTGAGGATGCTATTGCCGCCGACCAAATCTTCACCACCCTTATGGGGGATGAGGTGGAGCCGCGAAGGAACTTCATCGAATCTAATGCGTTGGTGGCACGGAATATTGATGTTTGACTCGAGGGGCAGCATTATTGTAATGCGAAAAAGGAAGTTTAAATCTCTGAGCCAAAATTGAAATAGTCACGGAAGCCCCTTCATGGGGCTTCTTCTGTTTCTAGCCTGGCATAAACAGTAGGGGGGGATTGCCTTGGAACTTTCTGAAAAGAATGAAGCATGGTTAATGCGAGCGCAATGGATAGTCAGAGTGCTCGTTACTGGCGGCATCGGACTAAAGTTGGCATATCTAGTAGGAAGGGCATACACAGAAGCCTACTTGACATCATTGCGGGTTGACCCAGTCTTATTTGCATTTGCGGATGGTGAGCTGTATGTGGCTGCTTATATTGCAGTTGCATATGGCCTTGCCGGGTGGGTGAATTTTATGATGGGAAGTGTGTTGCCCCTTATTAGTCTCTTTGCTGTGGTTAGCTTGATATGGTTCGCTCCATCTCTGGTGCGTTGGCTCGCACAAGTTTTGGAGAGGTCTTCGCGAATAAAAAAGATAGTACATTTAGGTGGTAAATTTGATAAATTCGCAATGTGGATAGGGGCGAATGCATTCGCGGTTTCTGTTTTCCTCTATCTTCCGCTTATTCTTGCACTCGTTCTGGTTGCTATACCGCGTATTGGCAATTTTGGCGGTACAAGGGCGGCCGAAGAAAAAATAAAAGTCTTATCGCAAGGCTGCCTTGAGGCTGCAAAGAAAAAGGAATATTGCTACAGGTTAATAGATGGTGGGAAGGAAGTCGCTGTTGGTTTTCCAGTGATCCAAGGTAATGGAAGACTGGCGCTGTGGCTGCACGAGGATGTCTCCATCGAGGAAATTGGCAGTCGCTCGCTGAAGTTGTGGCGCCCAGAAGAAGACACTGCAAAATTGATCGCGCCCTGATACTTTCGATGTTTCGTGCATCTTGATATTTGTATATACATTTTTAGTCGAACGCCTTTCGTAGGCGCCGAGTGCTCGGCCGGTACACCCAAGAATTTCAGCTGCGGGAGCAAGTCAATCCCGACTGAGAGCGGTCCGCTGCGTATAGATAAGCTGAGGCGTCTCGACGCGTTGGATCCTCACACTGGCGAGCTTATAAGTGGTTGTAGTACATCCCCAACCGGCACAATACAATACATGGCAACCCGCCACCCGCATTGCCTTCCGATCCATAGCCAACGCACGTTCCTCCCCAAATGCCTTCATCCAAGTTCACCTATGATCTGGCGTCCGGAGCACCGAGCCCCGTCTTCAAAGAAGAGCACATCGAATACGGCTTCCTTGGCAAGCTTCAGAACCTGAAGTACGAATACCGCGACGGCATTCGCGATCGCGCCTCGCTGGAAAGGAACTTCCGGGAGAAGTTCGAGGCCCTCAACCGCGTCAAGCTGACCGAAGCCGAGTTCGCCAGGCTCCTGGATGAAATCGTTACCCCGGATGTCTACACCGCTGCCAAGACCCTGCGCGGCATCAATGCCTTCACCCGCGACGACGGCACGCCACTGAACTACACGCTGGTGAACATCAAAGACTGGTGCAAGAACCACTTCGAAGTCGTCCGCCAGCTCCGCATCAACACCGACAACAGCCACCACCGCTACGACGTTCTCATCCTCATCAACGGCGTGCCCTGTGTGCAGATCGAGCTGAAAACCCTGGGCGTGAATCCACGCAGGGCCATGGAGCAGATCGTCGAATATAAGCACGACCCCGGCAACGGCTACACCAAGACGCTGCTCTGCTTCATGCAGCTGTTCATCGTCAGCAACCGCGACCGCACCTACTACTTCGCCAACAACAACGTCCGCCACTTCGCCTTCAATGCCGACGAGCGCTTTCTGCCCATCTATGAGTTCGCAGGCGAGGACAACCGCAAGATCACCCAACTCGACGAGTTCGCCGAACACTTTCTGAGAAAGTGCGACCTCGGCCGCACCATCAGCCGCTACATGGTGCTGCTTGCGGGTGAGCAAAAGCTCATGATCATGCGGCCGTACCAGGTCTATGCCGTGCAACACATGGTCAAATGCATCGACGAAGACAACGGCAACGGCTACATCTGGCACACCACTGGCAGCGGCAAGACGCTCACGTCCTTCAAGGCCTCTACCCTGTTGAAGGAAAACGACCACATTCACAAGTGTTTGTTCGTCGTGGACCGAAAAGACCTCGACCGCCAGACGCGGGAAGAATTCAACAAATTCCAGGAAGGCTGCGTCGAAGAAAACACCAACACCGCCGCCCTCGTGCGCCGCCTGCTTTCAGAGGACTACGCCGACAAGGTCATCGTTACCACCATTCAGAAGCTCGGTCTCGCGCTGGACGAAAACAGCAAGCGTAATAAGCAGCGCAGCAAAAACGGCCAGGCCACCTACAAAGAACAGCTCGAAGCGCTGAAGGACAAACGCATTGTCTTCATCTTCGACGAATGTCACCGCTCCCAGTTTGGCGAGAACCACAAAGCCATCAAAGCGTTCTTCCCCAAGGCGCAGCTCTTTGGCTTCACCGGCACGCCCATCTTCGAGGCCAATGCCACGTTGCAGAAGATCGAGGATACCCAAGCCTCCATGCGAACCACTGCGGACCTCTTCCAGAAGCAGCTCCACGCCTACACCATCACCCATGCCATCGAGGACGGCAACGTCCTGCGCTTCCACGTCGACTACTTCAAGCCTGAGGGTAAGAACCCACCAAAGCCCGGCGAGGCCATTGCCAAGAAGGCCGTCATCGAAGCCATTCTTTCCAAGCACGATGCCGCCACCGGCGGCCGCCGCTTCAACGCCATCCTCGCCACCGCGTCCATCAACGACGCCATCGAATACCACGCGCTGTTCAAGGCGATGCAGGCGGACAAACAGGCCGCCGACCCCGACTTCAAGCCGCTGAACGTCGCCTGCGTCTTTTCGCCGCCTGCCGAGGGCGACCCGGATGTGAAGCAGATCCAGGAAGATCTGCCGCAGGAGCAGGCGGACAACGAAGAAGACCCCGAGGGCAAGAAATCCGCTCTCAAGGCCATCCTCGCCGACTACAACGCCCGCTACGGCACCAACCACCGCTTGAGCGAGTTCGACCTCTACTACCAGGATGTGCAGAAGCGCATCAAGGACCAGCAGTGGCCCAATGCCGACTACCCGGCCGCGCAGAAGATCGACATCACCATCGTGGTGGACATGCTGCTCACCGGCTTCGATTCCAAGTTCCTGAACACGCTCTACGTGGACAAGAACCTCAAGCACCACGGCTTGATCCAGGCGTTCTCCCGCACCAATCGCGTGCTCAACGGCACCAAGCCTTACGGCAACATCCTCGACTTTCGCCACCAGCAAGATTCCGTCGATGCCGCCATCGCCCTCTTCTCCGGCGAGAAGACCAGCGAGCAGGCGCGCGAAATCTGGCTCGTGGACAAGGCGCCTGTGGTCATTCAGAAGCTGGAGACCGCCGTGCAGAAGTTGGACGACTTCATGACGTCCCAGGGCCTTGCCTGTACGCCCTCCGCCGTGGCCAACCTGAAGGGTGACGAGGCCCGCGCCGCCTTCATCAGCCACTTCAAAGAAGTCCAGCGACTCAAAACCCAGCTGGACCAATACACCGATCTCAGCGAAGACAACAAAGCCGCCATCGAGCAGGTGCTGCCCGATGAAAACCTGCGCGGCTTCAAAGGCCAGTATCTGCAAACTGCCAAAGAGCTCAGAGCGCAGCAGGGCAAAGACGCCAAGGAAGGTGATGGTCCTGGCACCGATGACCTCGTGGACCAGCTCGACTTCGAGTTTGTCCTCTTCGCTTCCGCCGTCATCGACTACGACTACATCATGGGCCTCATCGCCAAGTTCTCCGACAAGGGGCCCGGCAAGGCTAAGATGACCCGCGAGGAACTCATCGGCCTCATCAGCGCCGATGCCAAGTTCATGAACGAGCGCGACGACATCGCAGAATACATCGCCACACTCCAGGCGGGTGAGGGCCTCTCTGAGGCCGCCATCCGCGACGGCTATACCCGCTTCAAGGCCGAGAAGAGTGCCAAGGAACTCGCCGACATCGCCGCGAAGCACGGGCTCGCCATCGGCGCCCTTCAAAGCTTCGTGGACGGCATCCTCGATCGCATGATCTTCGATGGCGAGCAACTCAGCGACCTCATGGCCCCGCTCGACCTCGGATGGAAAGCCCGCACTCAGGCCGAACTCGCCCTTATGGCTGATTTGCACCCCCTCCTCACAAAACGCGCCGGTGGCCGCGACATCTCAGGACTCAGCGCGTATGAGCAATAAGACGAAAACCAGCGCCATCAAGGATGAGGCAACGCCCGCACGGGTGCCGAAGCTACGGTTTCCGGAGTTTCGGGAGGCAGATGGGTGGAAATTTATACCTCTAAATCGTTTGGCGATTCTTGCGAAACAGAAAAATCGAGACGAAAAGATTGTTCGTGTGCTGACAAATTCTGCTGAGTTTGGTGTAGTAGATCAGAGAGATTTTTTTGATAAGGATATAGCCACGCAAGGCAAGCTTGAGGGCTATTTTATAGTTGAGCTGGGCAGCTACGTCTACAATCCACGCATATCGTCAACAGCGCCCGTCGGCCCCATATCGAAGAACAAGATTGGCACAGGTGTAATGTCGCCACTGTACACAGTCTTTAAATTCAAAGACGACAGGGGCGACTTTTACGAACACTTTTTCAAGACTACGGGCTGGCATACCTACATGCGGCAGGCATCCAGCACTGGTGCTCGCCACGATAGGATGGCCATATCAAGCGACGACTTTATGGCAATGCCTTTGCCTGCGCCGTCATCCGATGAACAACAAAAAATCGCCGAGTGCCTGAGTTCGGTGGACGAGCTAATAGCGGCGCAGGCGCGTAAAGTGGACTCGCTCAGGACCCATAAAATAGGTCTGATGCAGCAGCTTTTTCCCCGCGAAGGAGAAACCAAACCCCGGCTCCGTTTCCCCGAATTCCAAAGGGCCGGGGAGTGGGAAATGCGTGAACTCTCCGATTTCGTCACCGAACGAAACGAGTATTCTAAGGAGAAGGTGCCGCTCTTCAGCCTAACCATTGAGGACGGAGTGACACCAAAAACTGAACGCTATGAACGCTCCTTTTTGGTTAATGACGAAGCAGAAGCATACAAATTAGTATTGCCGAATGACTTTGCACTCAATCCCATGAATTTGCGATTTGGGGCAATAGGACGGCACTCGGGAACCGAAAAAGTTGCCGTCTCAAAGTATTACAACATCTTCTGGTGCGACGATACAGTGGATTCGAGTTTTTGTGAGTTATATTTCAGGAGTGAGAGAATGGTTGCCTTCTATGACGACAGGGCAATTGGTTCACTGATTGAAAAAAGGCGAGTCCACTTTGCAGCTTTTTTGAAATTCAGAATCCGATTTCCTCGGCTTTCCGAACAACAACGAATCGCCTCTTGCCTGAGCAGCCTCGACGCCTTGATCACCGTCGAAGCCCAAAAACTCGAAGCCCTTAAGAACCATAAAAAGGCGTTGATGCAGCAGCTTTTCCCATCTCCGGAGGACGCTAAGGAATGAGCCACAAACTGATCGCAAAGGAACTTGCGCGCGCGCAAGAGCAAGTTGTTCTCATCTATGCGTTCAATGCGACTGGCAAGACGAGACTGTCTGTCGCCTTCAAGGATGCCACCAAAGGCGCTGATGGCACTCATTCGGGCGTTTACTACAACGCCTATAGCGAAGACCTTTTTGTTTGGGACAACGATTCGGAGAACGGTGAAGTAAACGTCCAGTTAGATATTAGGAAGAGTAGCTTGAATCGCTTTCATGGTGCGCTCACGGAGGACGACATTCGTGACAAGCTGAATAGATTCCGGCCAGACTACAGGTTTGAGTTCATTCCTCACGACAATCCTGAGGATGGGATCAAGTCTGTGTTGTTCTTTGATGAAATCGCCGACCCGAAAGATCCGAACAACATTTCCAAAGTCCCACGCAAGATTTCGCGGGGTGAAGAAAGAATTTTTGTCTGGTGTTTTTTCCTCGCCCTTTTTGAGGTCGAGGGGTGGGCAGACAAGCAGTCTGCCCACTTTTTTATTGATGATCCTGTCTCGAGCCTAGACGACCATAATATCTTCATCACCGCTTCAACGCTATTTGACTTGATTGAAGAGCACTTCGAAAAAAGAAAATTCGTCATCACCACCCATCACATCGGTTTTTTTTCTATATTGTCAGACTGGCTGATGAAAGGTGAGAAGGCCTCAAAATTCAAAGGCAAAGCGCGTGTTTGCACCCTTAGCCTAAAGAAGGGTGAGATTTCATTGGAAAGCTGCCGCAAGGATGTCTTCCTCTATCACCTCCGCCTTCTTCAAGTTTTGGATCAGGCTCGCGCCGCAGGTGAAGTGAAGGCCTATCATTTTGCCCTTCTCCGTCAGGTACTCGAAAATGTCGCATCATTTCTAGGGGTGGGGCAGTTTAGTTACGTCCTCAAGCAAATAGGAATTGATGATGTGGAAGAGGTGGCAAGCATCGTAAATACTCTCTCACACAAGAAAGTTTATTATTTCGAGTCCGATGACGTTCTACCCGACAACCTCTTGACGTTTGAGCGCGTCTTTAATGGGCTTAAAGAAAAGTACAAGTTTGTGCTGCACGCCTCAGCACCAGCGCCCGCACAGGAATCAGCACCAACGAAAGTGGCCACCACATGACCGACACCAATCAAAAACTGGGCAACACCCTCTGGAGCATCGCCGATCAACTGCGCGGGGCGATGGATGCGGACGACTTTCGCGACTACATGCTGTCCTTCCTCTTCCTGCGCTATCTCTCTGACAACTACGAGACGGCGGCGAAGAAGGAACTGGGGAAGGACTACCCTGATGTAGGCGTCGACTCCCGCAAGGAGCCGCTGGCGGTCTGGTATGCGAACAACGTGGACGACATCCCGGCGTTTGAGAAGCAAATGCGCCGCAAGGTGCATTACGTCATCCAGCCAGCGCACCTGTGGAGCAGCGTTGCCAACCTGGCCCGCACCCAGAACGCGGACCTGCTGAACACGCTGCAAGCTGGCTTCAAATACATTGAGACGGAATCATTCGAGAGCACCTTTCAGGGCCTCTTCTCTGAGATCGATCTGAGCTCCCCCAAGCTCGGCAAAACCTACGCCGACCGTAACGCCAAGCTCTGCGCCATCATCCAAAAGATTGCCGAAGGGCTAGCGGAGTTTTCCACTGACATCGACGCGCTGGGCGATGCCTACGAGTACCTGATTGGCCAGTTTGCCGCCGGGTCCGGCAAGAAGGCGGGTGAGTTCTACACTCCGCAGCAGATTTCCGACATTCTCTCCGCTATCGTCACGCTAGACAGCCAGGAACCCAAAACCGGCACCAAGAAGCGGCTGGAAAGCGTGATGGACTTTGCCTGCGGCTCTGGCTCGCTGCTCCTCAACGTTCGCCAGAAAGTGGCCAAGGCCGGCGGCACCATCGGCAAGATTTTCGGCCAAGAAAAGAACATCACGACCTACAATCTCGCGCGCATGAACATGCTGCTTCATGGGGTGAAGGACACGGAATTCGAGATCTTCCACGGAGATACCCTGCTTAACGAGTGGGACATGATGCGGGAGCAGAACCCGGCTAAGAAGCCGAGCTTTGACGTCATCGTCGCCAACCCGCCCTTCAGCTACCGCTGGGAGCCGACCGACGCGCTGGCCGACGACGTGCGCTTCAAGAGCCACGGCATCGCGCCCAAGTCCGCTGCCGACTTCGCCTTCCTGCTGCACGGCTTCCACTACCTCAAAGACGAAGGCGTGATGGCCATCATCCTGCCGCACGGCGTGCTGTTCCGAGGCGGGGCGGAAGAACGCATCCGCACTAAGCTGCTGAAGGACGGACACATCGACACGGTGATCGGCCTGCCCGCCAATCTGTTCTATTCCACCGGCATCCCCGTCTGCATCCTGGTGTTGAAGAAGTGCAAGAAGCCGGACGACGTGTTGTTCATCAACGCCGCCGAGCGCTTCGAGAAAGGCAAGCGCCAGAACCAACTCAAGCCCGGGCATATCGCCAAGATCATCAAGACCTACCAGTTCCGCGAGGAAGAGGCGCGCTACTCACGCAAAGTGGAGATGGCCGAGATCGAGAAGAACGATTTCAACCTGAACATCTCGCGCTATATCAGTACGGCAGTGGGCGAGGTGGAGATTGATCTGGATGAGACTCACCAAGAGCTGGTGCAGATTGAAAAGGCGATTGCGGCTGCGAAGGACAAGCACAACGCTTTCCTGAGAGAACTGGAGTTGAAGCCGTTGCCATAGTCACTCACACTGACGGGTCCGTGCAGGCCCCGGCGTCACCCTCAGCCTGCGAAGACGGTCTCGGCATGCTGCTGCACCAGGCGGCCCAGCGTGGTCTGCTCCGGGCGGCGGCGCTCGTGGTGAGCAAGTGTGCCATCCGGCGGCCGCCGGGGCTGCCGATCAATGGCTTGCACCCAGGGCTCCGGGAAGATTGTGAACCGGCTTGGTCTCGAGCCTTATGCCTGTTAATCGCTCCGAGCGTCGCCTACCGATGCGTGCCTGCCTGTGGCGTCTCGTTCTTGCAAACGGTTGGCGGTTGCTTCAGGCACGACGTCGACGAGACGGGGAGCCGGGAAGCTTAGCGCCTCATGGCGATCCCCTCCGTCCATAGGCGGGCGCCGCTGGATCGCCTTCGTTGGCCTTGAACAAGTGCTTAAAGCCTCTAATGCGGGGTTGCCGGGTTCGTGTAACCAGCAAGGGTGCGACGAATTTCGCTATAACTGAGGAAGTCCGCGCAGACTGCGTTCAAGGGAGGGCGCGCCAGGGAGCTTTCCAAACGATCCAGGAGCACTGTATCGACGCCTCTTCTCGTCAGGCCACTCGAGCCCGCCTCAGTGGTAATACTCAAGGCGTGACCCTGGTCTCATAGGCGACGAGGAGTGCTCGCCCCGTTTCGTAGTAGTTCCGAATCATGCCTTTAATGGCCAGGGACTGGACTCCCCTAGTGCCGATCCACCCGGCGTGAACGCTAGAAGAGAATTGGGAATTAGTAAGGTAGCGTGGGGCTCCTTCAAACGTGATCTGGGTGCCGCCTTTGGGCCCCTTCGGGCCGTTCGGCCCTAAGAGGAAATGCAGGTACTCTCGTGGCAGGTACATGCCCTTTATCAGTTCGCTAGAGGCTGGCGTCAACCCCCTGTTCGGCACCATTTTTACCATAAAGCCATCATCGCTTAGGCGGTACTCGGCGTGTGATTGGATGGCGGAGACAGTCCGAGTCGCCTGGTAGTGTTTGTCCATTCTCGCCAGCTCGTGTGTAAGCTGCGGGTCAGGCCGATAAAGGAACAAGTTGCTCTCTTCGCGCATCAGCTTGTATTGCACAAGAACGAACAGTTCGTAAGGTTCGTTGTAGTAGATCAAGTCCACGCCAAGTGTGTGCTCGAGGTCGTTCCTGTTCGCGTAAATCACATTGAGCTTGCGGCCACCTTGCTCGAATGTGGATATCCCCGCTTCATGGATTGGAGTCATGCCCGGCCAGTTGAAGAGGTCATGCTGAATGGCAGCTTCCTCTTGTAGGTAGCGTTGCGGTATACCGGTCAAAAATGACGACCGCCCCCTCTGCAGGTTCGCTAACCTTGCGCTTGAATCGCCTTCATTGACTTCCGCAACTGAGTCTGATTTTGGCGCCCACTCGGTCAACACCCGCTCTCTAAGTTGGTTGCTTCCGGAAAAAATGTCTAGAGAAATACCCAGCGCTTCTCTTTCTTGAACAAGAATGTCAGCTGCGTCACCGTGCAGTCGGAGTCCAGAGTAGCGACGGAGTGAAAGGAGACGATCAATCTCTTCAGTCAGCTGTGGCCGCTCAATCTTGATGGCGTCGACGAGGGCGGACCATGTGGAATCTGGAATGCTTCCGCCAGTACCCTGCGATGCCTTAATGAAATACTGTCTAAGACGCTGAGTCAGCCGCGACTCAACAGCCTGAATAGGAATGTTCTTCAAATTCAGTAGGCTGGAAAACTCAACCTTCGATTTTGAAGTTACTACCTGCTTTCCCTTCTTCGCCAGAGCGATGTAGTCGATCGTTGCTTCAGAAAAACAAAGAAGAGCAATGCTGAGCTGTCCTATTTCCCAGTCATGAATGCTGAGAGCATCTGAGAAGGGCGCGTAGCTGCCTTCGGCCGTCGCCTGAAGGAGATCGCGGCGCCTCTCTTCATCGAAGTAAATTACTAAACCAGTCTTATTTGCCGGCATGTGTCAAACTGTCACGATTATTTCATTAAGCTAGCCGAACCTCGGAGCGCAGCGCACTCAAATCGCAACCATCGTTACGATTGCATTGAGCTCTTGTCCACCTTTGCCACGCCGGAGGATGTGTTCGCGGTGGTAGGCAAGATAAGCACTTTGCTTTTCGCTAAAAGGTCCCACGCCTTTTCCCGGATCGAGGCCCCACGCCATCATGACGGTAGCAATTTCTGATGCAGCGAGAAACACCTCACCACCGTCACCAAACGAAATCCAGCCTCTGTCGAAGAGTCGATCTGCGTGCGGCGCTAGCAAGAGACCGTTAGACCCATCAAGACGCTCATTGTTTGTCGCATTCGCCCAGGGCTTGATGTGGCTAGCAATGAGGAAGCGCTTATCCGCAACGTGAGTAAGGCGACATCGCGACTCCAATTGCTCCACATTAAACCGAAAAATTCCTTGACCCTTCCGCGCCTTAATGAGCTGCGACTTTTCAGTCTCCTCAATAGGCTGGCCCAAGATTTCCCGCTCCGCTTTTGCGTCATCGATTTCATGCTGGGAATCTGACAGCAATCCGGGGAGACCCGGCGTCCCTCGCTCGACCAAGGCCATGAGTAATTCACCCAGGGCATTGGATATAGATGCGAGGTAGCACGACTCGTTGCCGTGGCCGTTCACCCGTATGGGTGAGTGCTTCCCAGGCAGGAGTGGCGCAATTCGATCAATGTGTTCTTTCGGGAAAAGCGGTGCGTCTAGCCGGTTCCAGTCAATCGGTACATACCATCCGACGTTTGCCCAACTATCACCGGCAGCCCCAAATTCCGCGGGCTTTGATTTCTCCATTGCCCGCGCGGCAACAATACCTATCGCTCGTATAGCGGTGTTCGCGTAGGAGAAAACGACATCGCCGGGCGACGTTTCAGCAAGGTTGTCGTAGGTCTGATTCTTAGCGCCGTTGGCTTTTACTTTCGGAGACCAGATGTAGCCGCCTCGTAGTTCTGCCGCGAAGGTCTTCTTATGATTTACCCACCAAAATCGCATTCTTCGTTCGAAATTAGGCTCGGATCCGCGATGTCCGTCACTTATTTCTATGGCAGCTTCGGGCGGTGACGGAGACGCAGGCCGAGGAGCCAGAATTAACTCGTCCCTGTGGCAATCGCGAGTCTCGCCATCCTTCGCGGGCAGCGTCGGGATGCGCGTACCATATGTTTTCAGCAGATGGTATCGCTTTTTTCTTCAATTGGAAGCGAAATTTCAGCGGGTCGGAGAGGAAAATAGTCCTTGGTCGAGCGGTTCATCCGATCCTTTCGTTTCCTTGGCGGGCGTCCGCTGGATCGCCCTTGTAGGCAAGAACAAGTGCTTGTCGCTTACCTCGGCCGTGACGGTCCCTTAACAAATCTTGAGAATCCGCGCATTGTTCGACAGGGGCCGTCGGCGGAGACTTACGACGTCGCCAAAACAATGGTCGACCAGGTTTGACAGCCTGTGCAATGCTGCACCGACGAGCAGCGAAGCGATATCCTCTCGTCTTTCGCCTATGCACGCCCTTACGGGCGAGCCGTCGCGGGGGAGTCTTCGGATTCGCCGGTTCGTGCATTGCCGGTCTGTCAACCCTGCCTCGTGCTCGCCCACCCGGTTGACAGCGGACCGCGAGCCTCCATCACTATGACCGGAGGTTACAATGCCATCCACCACCCCAGCTCCCCAAGAGCCCACCCTTGCCCAAAAACAAGCCCAGCTAGCCGAAAACCTGGCCAAAGTCGACCGCGCCCAGTTCCGTCGCCGCGCCAAGGCCACCCCACCGCAACCCAGCAAAGCCGTCACCCTCGAGGACCGTATCCTCGAAGTCAGCGACGATCTTCTGCGCGTCAGCGCCGGTTTTCAATCCGTCCTGACCTTGCTGGATTTGCAGGCCGGCGATGTTCCTGACAGCATCGGCCTCCACGCCCTGATTTCGCCGCTCACGCGGCAGATCGACCAGTGCGCCGACCGCCTGCAGGCGCTTGTCTGACGAGGGACAGGCCCGCGCAATGCGGGCCTGAAAACAAAACGGCGCGAGCCAACTGGCCTCGCGTCGTTTGTACTGTGACATGCTGCAAGCTAAAGCCTCCGGACCGTAAGGCGCGGCTGGCTTGAACCAGAATTTCCCCAGGGGCTACAAGCGATCGAAAGCGTGGAAGATTTGCTCGAACGATTTATGCGATCGCCTATTTTCGAGTAACCGCGGAGCGCGGTGTTGGCGGCCCCGCTATCCACTTGCGAGCCCATTCGCTTCGATGGTTTCGATGGTGTCGATAACATCGATAGTGTTAGACATGGCATGGCCGCCGAGGGGCAGCCCGAACTGTTCGCCTCCGATCAGCCGGTCGGACTCCAGGTCGAACGGCATGGCTCGTAGAGTTAGCCCATGGCCGAACGCAAATGAAGGCAGTGGCGCCGGGAATTTGCGCGTGCATGGATAGATCAGCGCCATCTCGCCGCGTCCGCCAAGGTATTTGTGGCCATATGCGAACAACTGATAGAAGTCGCTCTGGGCTAGCCCGTAAAGGTTGCCGCGATCGGAACCGTCGAGCCGCTTCCACTTAGCGTCCAGCACCCATTTCCGCGACCCGTACTCGATCAGTAGATCGGGCTCAAGGCGGAAGGCATCGCCATCGAGATGCCTGCACAACGACGCGCTGGACGGCTGCGTGCGCAGCCGCGCGCCCGTTGGTAGCTGGCGCGCTAGAACCCCAGCGACATAGCGTTCGAACAGCTTCTCCATGGGGAACAGCATGCTGATGCCGTGCCACGCGCCACGCAGCGCGAGCGGCATCTGTCGGTGAAGGATCAACTCACACAGCGGTCGCAGCGGTTGATAGTGCGCCATCAAACGGTCATTGCGCCAAAGGCGGAAATCGCTATCGACGTCGCGGCTCGCCGGTATTGCATGCAACAGGCTGCGCAGTTCGCTCGCGAGCTGCCATTGCGACGGCATCTTCGTGGCACGTGCCACCTGCTCCAGGGCAAGCTTGAGCAACCTGTTCTCTGCGCGGTCTGGCAGGAAGACCTCGTGCCGGAATTGGAACACATGCGCGCGGCCCGCCGGCTGCCGCATCTGCCGCGCAATGTCGAGCTGCCCCCGAAGAAAGCGCTCCGCCGCCTCGACACGAGCGTAGTCTGACCGCACGCCCCGCTTGACCAGGTAATCGAGCGCGCTGAGGAATCGGCCCATCAGCCATTCACTGAGCGGCGCGTCAAAGCGATCGAGGCTCGCCGGACCTGCTTCGCGGGCCCGCAAGCCGGACGTGGCAGAAATCATACGCTTGAGTAACGCGCGGCTGGCGATGTCGTCGCCAGCCGCCGCATCGTCATCAACATGCTTGGGCAGGATCTCGATCGACGTGCCGCACGGCGTCTCCAGTACGCCTACGTAATTGTCGAGAGCAAGCCAGCGCCGGCCCTCCACGTGCACCAGCGACGCGCCTGCTCGTGTGAAACCCGCATTTAGGCCGCAGAGCCAGTCGAATGCCGTCGGGGAAACATACGCTCGGTCGAGGGTCGGCTCAGCGAGCGCATCGGTGGTCAGGCGGGCGTGCTCGCGGACGGTTACCCGTGTAGTCATGCGGCGCCCGCGCTGGCTGTGTCCGACGTATTCCCGGTGCCATCTGTGGCGTCATTCGCGGCACCAGTGGACCCCGATCCGATGTTCGCATCGATGATGCCCGCGTATGCGGCCGCCTTGTTGAAGGCCTCGGCATCCAGCGTCCAGCGCGCACCTTGTACATTGATGCCGACCTGCGTGCCGAACAACGCGCCGACGTCCAGGTCCGGCGCCACGACGAACCGGAGACCTTTGCCCTTGCGGTGATCGTTCAGCACCCATTGGATTCGCTGCCAGTCCTCAAAGAAATACTCCTGCAGCAGTGGCACGATCTTGTTGCGGAAGATCCGCGCCAGGACGGGCAGGTCAGGCTCCGCTTTGAGCGGCATGAAGTACGCATGCCCGATCGCATGGTCGCGGTCCAGCAGCACCTCAATGCGCGTATTGATCACCGACAGCAGCTGCGCAATATCGATGCCGGCGACGGCGACGCCTTGGAGCAAGGACGCCTTGGGCGGCATATCTGTGAACGAAAAGCGCCTGCGCAGCGCGATATCGAGCCCCGTCAGCGACCGGTCGGCCGTGTTCATCGTGCCAATGATGTGCAGATTGGACGGAACCGCGAAGGACTCCTTCGAGTACGGCAGAGTGACGCTCAGCGCTTCGGGCATGCCCGCTCGGCGAGCGGGCTCGATCAATGTGATTAGTTCGCCGAAGATGCGAGAGACGTTGCCGCGGTTGATCTCATCAATAATGAGGACGAAAGGTTTTCGGTCTTTCATGGTGGGCAGTGCCTGCGCCGAATCACGCAGCCCACACTCCTTCTTGAGGTACGCGAGCATGCCTTTGACGTACGATGTGTTGTAAATACCTGTTTCATCACCGGTACGGTATAGCTGTCGAACCATGTCCATATTGCCCGTGTAGCCCACCTTTAGATCCTGGCTGCTTTCGGGGAAGATACTAAATGTGGACCCGCTGTCATACATGACCGCAAATTGCTTACCCCGGCTGGTGGGCATGGAGATTTTTCCGTTACCTGCTTCCAGCTTCTCCTTCAGCACCGCAAGCGCCTTGTCAAACGGATCGTCGCTCGCTGGAACGCCTTGCGCCGCGCGGTCGCACAACCGCTTGAACACACCGGGCTCCACCACATACTCGATCTGCCCATCCTTGGTCGTGGCGCGCAGCCCTTCTACAAAGTCCTCATAACTGAAGCTCTGATGGAAAGTGGTAAAGACTATCTGTCCGTTCGCTACAAAATTCGCGAACGCCGCCGTGAGTTCTTCGCGGCTGGGACGGCTGTGGAAAAGCGCGGGATCGAGAATGCGCAGCGCCTCATCGACAGTGCGGTGTGTCTTGCCCGTGCCGGGAGGGCCAAACAAAATCAGGTTTTGAGGGCCAGATTCGGCGGAATCGAGCGAGATACTGGCAGATTCCGGGCCGGCTAGCAGCTCATCCGCTTCGGCGTCCTCAGGCTGGAAATCGCTTGGAGCGAGGCCGGGGTCTTTGTACTGCGGGAGGTGATCCTTGATGAAATCCGTGAGGTGTTGCTCGGCACCATCGAGCCACTCGTCGAGTGCGTCGTCGCCGGGAGATGTCTGAGCATTGATGCTGTGCCGCTCGCCCCCCGCAAATCTCCGATTCAATGACAGCGAAGGCACGTTTTGCTCGACGTACAGGTACATCGCCGGAACCCCCCTGCTCTTTCCTTTCTTCTTCGCACCGATCCGGATGTCGATGTAGTTTTTGTCCCTGCCGCCCGTAGTCCAGTGATCGGCCCGGGGAAATCGGTTGCGAATCTTCTCCAATGCACGCCATGCCCATTCGCGTCCAGTTTCTTCGGATATGCGGCTTTCGAAGAGGGTTCGAGCGTCCTCGTTTAGATAGGCTTGTTTGTTGATGGACATAGTTATGGTGCGCGTATTAGCGGTAAGTGCTCTGATTTGGGGAATTAGCTGAATACTATATGAATAAGGAGGCAGGTCAATTTCCGTACACGTTGCCTCCGACGTTTCGGGGCGGCACGGAGGGCGGGCCGGGCGGTGCCCGGCATAACGTCGCCGTCCACCGGCGACTATCAGCAGCTTGTGGGCGGCGACGTTCGACTATCGGCAGCCAGCATGCCGCGTGAAGCCAACCTGCCCCGGCTTACGGTTCGCCGCGAACCCATTCTCCGCCAGCGTTTCATCCGCGCTGTCATAGAACGTACCGATCTTGTAGATCTCGCGCGCTTCCTTCCCGTTGGCCACGTCGCGGCCAAACTCGCGTGACATGCGCACGAGCTGCTCGATCTACTCCACGGTGCCCATCTTGCGGTCGCGGCGCTGGGTCCAGATGTTGTCCTCGATGCCGCAACGGCAGGCCCATGGCGATGGCCATCATGTTCAGCGGCAGCACGTTGAGCATGGAGGTTTCCAGCGTCAGCACCGAGCCGTTGGGGCAGGCACGCACGAAGTTGGCCAGGTTGTAGAGGTTGGGCGCTTCAAAGCCGCCGCCAATGGCCACCCAGGTCAGGAGCAGCGGCACATTGCAGGTGCCCTTGCGCATCATGCGCTCCACCGTTTTCAGTTGGGCGATGGTGGCGAGCTGGAAGTGGGTCTGGATGCCGTTGCTGCTGAGGCGGTGGATGTGTTCTTCCACCCATTCCGGCCCGGCGGGAATGGTCATCTCGCGATAGGCGCGGTAGTTCGCCGGCTCGGCCAGCGAGGTGCCGGCCACGTCGGCCGCGCACATCTGCTCGACCACGTTCATCTGGTTGGTGTTGATGGCGATCGTCACCTGGTCCGGCGTCGGCTTCAGCTCCGCCAGCATGTGGCAGGTATCGTCCGACAGCCACCTGGCGACGTCGCCTTCGTTCTCGGGCGCAAACGAGATCGAGCCGCCCACCTGCAGGATCATGTCCGGCACGCGGGCGCGGATGCCGGCCAGCAGTTCGTTGAACTTGGACAAGCGCTTGGAGCCCTTGCCATCGGCTTCACGCACATGCACGTGCAGCACGGTAGCGCCGGCGTTGTAGCAGTCCACGGCCTTCTGGATCTGTGCCTCCATCGTCACCGGAATGTCTTCCGGGAAGTCGGCAGGCATCCATTCCGGACCGTAAGGCGCGGCGGTAATGACCAGCTTCTGCTGGTTCTCGGGGAACAGCGAACCGTCGATGAAATCCATCTTTGTCTCCTGCGGATATGTGGTTCAGGCCAGTGCGGTTTCGGGGGTGCGGGCGTTGAGGTCGCGCTCGCCGATGCCAAAGGGCTTGTCGCCGATGATGCCGGCGCGCTCCATCTTGCGGTGGCAGGGCGCGTAGTCCATCACCGCGTAGTGCTGGGTGCTGCGGTTGTCCCAGATGGCCATGCTGTTGGGCTTCCAGCGCCAGCGGACCTGGTACTCGGGAATGAACGCCTGCGACACCAGGTAACGCAGCAGGTCAGCGCCGCCAGGGTTGTAGTCCTGGCCGTAACGCACGTGTGCCGCGGTGTGGAAATTGGTGAAGTGCGTGGTGAACGCGTTGACGAACAGGACCTTTTCACCGGTCTCGGGGTGGACGCGCACCACCGGGTGTTCCGGGTCCGGGTACTGCTCCTTCAGCGCCAGGCGCCGTTCGATCGGCATGGCGGCGCCAAAGCTTGCCTCGATGCTGTGGCGGGCACGCAGGCCGGCGATCTCCGTCTTCACATGCGCGGGCAGGTTCTCGTAGGCGAGCACCATGTTCGCCCACATGGTGTCGGCCCCGACTGCCGGGCCTTCCAGGCAGCGCAGCACGCAACCCATGGGCGGCGCTTCACGCCAGGTCGCATCGGTATGCCAGACGTTCTCGTAGTGATCCATCGGCTGGTCCGGGCGCTTGTAGATCTGCACCAGGCCAGGGTATTGCGGATGGCTGCCGGCGACCGGGTGATCTTCCAGCTTGCCGAAGCGCTCGGCAAAGGCGACGTGCTCGGCGCGGGAAATGTCCTGGTCACGCAGGAACAGCACCTTGTGCTGCAGCAGCGCGGCGCGGATCTCGGCGAACAGGCCGTCGAAACGGCACGAGGCAACCGGTATCGCGCCGACCTGGCTCTGACACTGCGGAGTGCCACAAGCTGAAGCCCTAGTACTCCCTGAAGACCCAACTACTGATTGCCGCGAAGTACTCACGCAGCCACGCATTGAAGCGAAGGTACAAAGGCGTCCCGGCACCCACGCCGAAGGCCTCGCTGAACCCTGCCTTCCGCGCAATTCCCACCGCCCGCCGCACGTGGAAATCGCTGGTCACCACCACAATCGTCTTCCCGGCATCGACGCCTTGCCCCTCCAGCAACTGACGGCTGAACACCAGGTTCTCCTCGGTACTCGTACTCCGCCCCTCGCGAATCACCCTGTCCGCCGCCACCCCACGCGATACGAGGTAGTCCGCCATGATGTCCGCCTCAACACACCGCAGCCCGAAGTCCTGTCCGCCACTCACAACCAACTTGGCCTCCGGCCATCGCTGCGCCTGCATCAACCCTTGATCCAGCCGCGCAATCAATGTCGGCGATGCCTCGCAGTTAGGCGTACCTGACCCAAGGATGACGATCGCCTTCACTGAAGTCCCTGCCGGCACGGGGACGCCCATGCCGCTGCGGATGTCATAAAAGAACGCCCCGACAGTCACCAGCCACACAGCAAACGCAATCCAGCCCGCGCGCCAAAGCACCTGGCGCCGGCGATCTGACTTCCGCCACCGAGCCACCCCATCCCAGCACAGGGCGAGCAACAGGAACGCGATCCCAATAGATCCCGGCAACACAATGCCGAAGTTGAATAGCCCCATTCCCATCAGTGCGACGGCGTCGCCAAGCAGGACGGCGCCAACCAGCGCCAGGGCGAGGCGTCTCCAGCGCGCGCTTCGTTTCACTGCGGGGTTCTCCAGATAGTTGATTGGCAGATTATCCGACGGCATATTCATGCATCAGGGGTTGCTCCGCGCTGGCTGCCTTCCAAATGCCGGTAGCTATCAACGCCTGGGTCTCCGCGACCAATTCCGTGATAACGGCGCGGACTGCCGGATCTGCCATGCGTGCGCGCCGCTGTCCCAGGCATACGGCGCGCGTAATAGGTGGGTCGATCATGCACGCCGCCAGCGTCCCTTGCTGGATCTCCCGTGTCACGGCACTCTTGGCGAGAACGCTGAACATGCGACCGGTTTCCACCAGTCGTATCAGCCGTTGGCCGGCGTCTATTTCAACGCGAACGTCGAGTGACACGTTCTCTCGTGCGGCATGGGCCTCCAGGGTTGACCGAATGGCATGCAGACGCGACGGCATCACGAGGGGATACCTGTCCAACGTCCTTGCCTGCACCGTGCTTGCGTCTGGTAGCGACCCTGGCCGGCCTACCAGTTGCATGTCCTCGCTGGCGATGGGCTCGCATCGCACTTCCGGCGTCGCTGTCCGGTCAAACACCACCGCCAGATCAAGCTGCCCTTCTGATAGCCAATTCCACAGGTACCCGGAGAACGTTTCTACCAGGCGCAGGCGAATTTTCGGGTAGCGCATGGAGATGCGTTCTACCAGAGGCAGGGCGAGTACGGCGGCAGATGAGGAAGGCAGACCCAGGGAAACGTCGCCGCCAGGGTCGGCTGTGCACTCCTGCAGCTCCTGGAACGTGGACTCGACGAGATTCACAACCTCGTAGGCGCGCCTCAGGAGGCGTTGTCCCGCTTCGGTCGGCTTGACCCCGCGAATTCCTCGCGTCAGCAACACCGTCCCCAGCACATCCTCCAGCCTGCTCACGGTGACGGTCAATGCCGGCTGGGCAATCCCAAGCCTGCGCGCGGCGGCCGTGATGCTGCCCTCTTCGCAAATTGCGATAAAGGCGATCAGGCGAGGGATGTCCAGTTTGCGGGCGTTCTGCATAGGTTGCCATAGTACGAACTTATGCCCTCCAACAAAACAGATATTGGACGGCATTGACGATGAGCAACAGACTACGGACCCGGAAGCCGCTACGTCATGCGGCCGAGGTCATGAACAGACGGAGGAGGACATCGTGCTACCAGATCATGTTTCCCAGTCAGCCGCAGAGATCTCCCGGGTCTCTGCGGCCGAGCCGACCGTGGCACCCACGTCTGCGCTGCGTGCGCAATGGTGGCGCCTGCTGGATCGCCGGATTGGCGTTGTACCGTTGCCGGTATATCTCGCGCTGCTCCCAATCGTGGTGGGATTTGCCACCATTGGCCAGGTGCCATCGGATCTCACGATGGCGATCGCCGTATTGTCGCTGGGTGGGTTCTTCTTCATGGAACTCGGTCGCCGTGTGCCGATGCTCAGCCTGATGGGCGGCGCCGCGATTCTTGCGTTTGTCGTGCCATCGGCGATGACCTACTACGGCCTGATTCCGCCTTCGCTGGCGCTATCGATCAAGGAGTTCGTCAAGGCGTCCAATTTCCTTTATCTCTATGTCGCGGCCATCATTGTCGGCAGCATTGTGAGCATGGACCGGGAGGTGCTTCTTGGTGGCTTCCTGAAGATCTTTGTGCCGCTGACAGTCAGCTCGGTCGTCGCGGGTGCCGTCGGGACACTGACCGGCATGGCGATGGGGCTGGATGCTTACCGGGCATTCTTTTTTGTCGTCGTCCCCATCATGGCCGGCGGACTTGGCGAAGGCGCCATCCCGCTTTCAATGGGTTACGCGATGATTACGGGACAGCAACAATCGGAGTTGTTCGCGCAGATCATTCCGGTGGTCATGCTTGGCAGCTTTACCGCAGTGTTGCTGTGCGGGCTGCTCAATGTACTGGGCAAACGCTTTCCGCACCTCACAGGAGAAGGTGTGCTGCAGCGGGGCCCGCAAACTACGGCGAGCGGGAAGGCGGCGTCCGCGTCCGCAACGGCTCCGGCGTTCGATCCGGTCAGTCTTGCCGGAGCCATGGTGACTATCGTCGTGTTCTATCTGATCGGCGTATTGGTCCAGCGGGTTCTGGATTTTCCGGCGCCGATCACCATGCTATTCCTGATCGTCGCGGCCAAGCTTGGTCGTGCCATCTCGCCCGCGCTGGAGCAAGGCGGAAAAGGCGTGTATCAGTTTTTCTCCGGCATCGTCACCTGGCCGTTACTCTTTGCGCTGGGCGTCGCACTGACGCCGTGGCGCGAGTTTGTGAGTGCGTTCACGGTGCCCACCGTCGTCACGGTGTTTGCCACGGTCGGGTCGATGATTGCCAGCGGGTTCTTTGTGGCGCGCTTCGTGGCTATGTATCCCATCGATGTGGCCGTCGTGACCGGTTGCCACAGCGGCCAGGGAGGCGCCGGAGACATCGCCATTCTCACTGCGGCAAACAGAATGCAGCTGATGCCGTTTGCGCAGATTGCGACCCGCATCGGCGGCGCCATTACCGTAACGTTGGCTCTGATTGCAATTCGCCATGTCTACTGATTCCCCGATCGATGCAACAAGACCCATCGCGCTCAGGGCAGTGCGCGGCTTTCATGTCGGCGGACGGCCAGTCGATCTGGTCGACCTGCCGCATCGGCAGCTTGCCACGGTTCCGGGCGTCCAGCCACGCGTCTCCAACCCGAACGGGCGTTATCAGGTGGGACAGCTCTATGTCCAACAATTCGCCCTGGCTGCGCCCACGGCCAGGTATCCGCTGCTGATGTGGCATGGTGGCGGCATGACCGGTGCCACCTGGGAATGCACACCGGATGGTCGTCCGGGTTGGCATGACTATTTCATGCGCAAGGGTTACGACACCTTTGTGAGCGACGCGGTGGAGCGTGGCAGGGCTTCCTGGGCGCCTGCGTGCCTGGTCTCGGAAATTCCGGAGCACCGAACGCTGGAGCAGGCATGGGACATCTTTCGCTTTGGCCCGGTGGAGGGATATGACGCTGCGAATGGGAAGCGCCAGGCCTTCCAGGGACAGCGGTTTCCCGTACACGCGCTGGACGAACTCGCCAAGCAGTTCGTGGCGCGATGGACCAGCACAGGCGGCATGGCGTTGGACGCCTATGTGGAACTGATACGACGGGTTGGCCCGTGCACGATTCTCGCGCACAGCGAAGGCGGACGCCTGGCTCAGCATGCCGCCCTGTCGGTGCCCGAACTGGTAAAGGGACTGATCCTCGTTGAACCTGCCGGTGCGCCATCGGCAGCAGTGGCGGATGCAAGCCGACTGCGCGGCATTCCTCACTGTGTGTTTTGGGGAGACTATATTCCGCAGAACTCGTTATGGACGATATATCGCCGGCAGGTAGACGAGTGGTTGTCGGCCGTGCAGCAAGCGGGGGCGGGCGTTACTGAATTTGACTTGCCAGCCATGGGCATCCGCGGGAATTCGCATCTGCCGATGATGGACAACAACAACTTGCATATTGCCGAGCGCGTCCACGAGTGGGTCAGTCGTGCGGTGGAAGGCGGCGGCCGGATGACTTTGCCGCGTGGAGTGAAAGGCCATCCTTGAGGTCGCATGTTCGCAGGTGCAGTTGGGGGCAGGACTGAGGCGTTGCCGCCAAAACCAGCGCAGCACCTATCAACAGATGGAGCGAGGCGGTGACCGCTATGAGCTAGCGGGCACGACAAACTCAGGGCAACAGCGCATTCATGTTCCTCAAGGGCAGACACGGCACCGTCATGGAAGTAGGCCTTGCCGCGCTCGAACGTCCTGGCGTCAAGATTCGCGAGCATGAGAATTTCAGCGAGTTCTGCCGGTGTGGACATGGAAACATGACGCTCTGTTGAGGACATGTCGAGACGGGCTGCGGATCGGCACGATGATACCTGCCGAGCGCGGCGGATGCGGGTCACGTTTAGGCTGACCTAAAGGTGTGAAGAATGTCGGCGTCGAGGAGGCGATTGCTCCGGTGAAAGACGGCCAGCCCTCGCTCACGCGCCATTGGACAACGCTGCA
Source organism: Cupriavidus sp. NPDC089707 (assembly GCF_044748965.1). NCBI lineage: Bacteria > Pseudomonadati > Pseudomonadota > Betaproteobacteria > Burkholderiales > Burkholderiaceae > Cupriavidus > Cupriavidus sp. NPDC089707. Next base: position 10,659 of record NZ_JBIVHB010000005.1, on the reverse strand, counting down.
GCGCTTAGCGCCAAATCATTCGCGATTTTGGGATTTCTCTTATAGAAATCCGGTGTTTGCCGGGTAGCCTGAAAGGCTACCCCGCGTCATGCGCTGGTTGGTTTCGAGCTTTGCGCGGGCCCACGACTTTCGTTGGAGCGCTGCCAATGGGCAACCGACTGCCGCTGCCGTCCTTCCGTACTGTCACCCTGCGTGGTGATGACCTGCCCGAGATCCTCGGCCAGGCCGCCCTGACCGTCGCACGCGTGCAAGGCACCGAAGGCCTGAACGACCTGTTCTCCTATACGATCGATCTCAAGACGCCCGACGAGCGCTGGGGACTGGTCGGCCCAGCCGCCAATCTTGACCTGCCGGCGCTGCAGGGCAAGGAACTGACGCTGGAGATCGAACTCGATGGCAGCGGCACCGGACTGACCGGAAATCTTGGCGCTGGCACGCGCGAAATCACGGGCATTGTGACCGAGGTCATGGGCCCCGTTGCGGAGGGACGCCACTTTATCTATCGGGTCACGCTCCAACCCTGGCTGTTCCTGGCCACGCTCACCAGCGACTTCAAGATCTTCCAGCAGAAGACCGCGGTCGAGATTCTCGATGCGCTGCTGGCGGACTACAACTTCCCGGTCGAGAAGCGGTTGGACGTGGCCCGCTATCCCAGCCGCGAATATCAGGTCCAGTACGGCGAGACGGATTTTGGGTTCTTCCAGCGCCTGACCCAGGAATGGGGCATCTCGTGGTTCTTCGAGCATTCGGGTGGCCACCACCGGCTGGTGTTGACCGATGGCAATGGCGCCTTCCGCCGCTTTGCCAGCCCGGCATACCACGTGCTCTCCTGGCGGCCGACCTCGGACCGGGCCGACGCCGAGCACCTGTACGATTTCCATGTGCAGGACCAGCTGGTGTCGGGCAGTTGGACCAGCACGGACTACGATTTCGTCAAGCCGCGCGCCGATCTGACCGTGGCCACTGACGATCCACGTGCCACCGCCCACGCCAACGGCGAGATCCGCGAATACCCCGGCGATCACGCCCAGCCCGCCACCGGCAACGATCCGTGGAAAGAAGGCGACTTGCTGTCGCGCATCCGCATGGAGACAATCCGCCAGCATGGCAGCCGGGTCTATGGGGGCGGCAACGTGCGCGCCGTGGTGCCGGGCTGTACCTTCACCCTCAAGGGCTTTGCGCAGGCTGAGGCCAACCGCGAATACCTGGTGTTTCACACTACCCTGACGCTCGAGGAAGTGGGCGAGGCCTCCGGCCAGGGGCAGGCCTGGCGCTGCGAGGTCGCGTTCCAGGCCCAGTCCACGGCGGAGATCTTCCGGCCCGAACGCACCCAGCCCAAACCGCACACCTGCGGGCCGCAAACGGCGACCGTGGTCGGACCGGAAAACCAGGAAATCTGGGTGGATGAGTTCGGCCGCATCAAGGTCCAGTTCCACTGGGACCGGACTGGCCAGCGCAATGCCAATAGTTCATGCTGGGTGCGCGTCGCACAGGCCTGGCAAGGCGACCAGTTCGGGGCGAGCCACCTGCCGCGCATCGGCCAGGAGGTGATTGTCAATTTCACGCACGGCGACCCCGACTGCCCGATCGTCATCGGCCGGGTGCCGAACCGGGTCAACATGCCGCAGTGGAACCTGCCGGACCAGCACGCGCTGTCGGGCTTTCGCAGCAAGGAGCTGTTTGGCGAGCGCCACAACACCTTCCTGCAGGATGACACCGAGGCTCAGATCCAGACGCAGATCGGCAGCGACCACCAGGCCACGATGCTCAGCCTGGGCTACATCGTGCGCGTGCCCGATCACGAGGGTCGGCGCGAGAAGCGTGGCGAGGGGTTCGAGCTGCGCACCGATGGCTGGGGCGCGCTACGCGGGGGCGCCGGGCTGCTGCTGACCGCTGAGGTCCGATCCGACGCCGTCAGCTACCACAAGGACATCTCGGAGACCGTACAGCGGCTGGCCCGCGCGCACGACATCCACCACGAACTGGGCGACGCGGCCGAGCACCTGCGCGCCCAGGAGGGGCAACAACTGGACGTGGTGCGGGCGCTGCAGGCCCAGCACGACACCCTGAAAGGTCGCGGCGAACAAGGGGAATTTGCTGCCCCGCACCTGGTGCTAGCCGCCCCGGCAGGCATTGCGGCCACCGCGGCGCAGGACATTCACCTGCACAGCGAACACCATACCGGCCTGACCACCGGCCAACACCTGTCGATCGCCACCGGCAAGAGCTGGCTGGCCAGTGCCATGGACAAGATCGTGCTGTTCGCTCGCAAGAGCGGCATGCGGCTGTTCGCGGCCAAGGGCAAGGTCGAGATCCAGGCGCAGAGCGATGACATCGAGATCATTGCGCAGAAGGTGCTCAGGGTGATCAGCACCATGGAGCGGATAGAGATCACCGCCGCCAGGGAGGTCCTGGTCAATGGTGGCGGCAGTTATGTGCGGCTCAATGCCGACGGCATCGAGCATGGCACTTCGGGCACCTGGAAGGCGCATGCGGCCAGCCATGCCATGCCGGGGCCCAAGTCGCTGGCCATCCCCCAATTCAGCATGCCGCACGACGTCTGCCTGGAGTGCATGCAGCTGGCCGCCCGCCAAGGCGCCGCACTGAGCCAGGCGCAGAGGGGAGGCTGATGGCCGAAGCTTCCGCCTGTTTCAGACAGCGCGCGCGATGCCGCCGGTCAAGACAGCGCTGGCTGGGTCTTGTCTTGTTCCTGTTGCAGGGTGCTTGCGCTCAGCAGCCTCTGGCGCCGGTGCTTTGCCACGATTGTGTGGTGATGTCCGCCAAGGCTGGCATTGCCGTGGTTTCCATGGGATCCAAATGACAGAGTTCGAGCGTGCCAGGACCGTTGGACGGGATTCGTGGTTTTTTGCAGTGGCTCCGGCTTTGGCACAAGTGCCAGCCGAAATCCTCGCCGAATGGGAGCGCCGGCACGCGCTGGCGCCCGACTTGCACCTGTACGCACTGGTAGACCGCCTGCTCGTGCCGGACATTGTGGAATTGTGCAGCGCCCACGGCTCGCCCGCGCCGCTCTCGGTTTATGCCGGTCAGCCTGGCTATGACAGCGGGCGCGACTGGTCGCCCTGTCTGCTCCTCCTGTCAGTAGATCCGGACGGACTGACTCAGCAGGTGCGGACGCTGGTCTCCGATTGCAGCGGCATCCCGGCACTGGGCTTCGTGACAAGCCGGCACGCGATCGACGTGATCAAGGCCCAACTCCTGCGCCTGACCGGCATCACCGACGGCCAGGGCAAACGCTGGCTCCTGCGCTTTGCCGATACCAGGGTCTGGCCGCCGGCGCCGGGATGGCTCACGGCCGAGCAGCAGGCCCATGCTTTCGCTGGTATCGATGCCTGGATGGTGGTGGAGCGCCATGGCGATCTGCAGACCCTTGAGGGCAGCCCGAACGCAACGCCGGCGGCGCCCGGCGATATGGCCAAGGACTTCCGCGTCACCGAACGTCAGCTCATCCACCTGATCGACTGTGGCGAGGCCGACATGCATCTGAGCCGGATGGCCGAGAACCCCTATCACGCGCAGCTGGCGCGTACGCCCATCGAGCAGTACGACGTCGTCCGCCAGGCGCTGGCGACGCTGGACCGGTTGGGCATCGGCGAACAGCAGCAGCGCTTTGTCTACGCCCGCTTTGCGGTGCGCCATGCCGGTGATTGCGAACAGGATCCGGCGGTCCAGCAGGCGCTACTCGCGGCCAGCCGCAAGGAGGCGCTGCTGTCCGATCTGTTGAAGGCCCTGCGGCGTCGAATCCCTCTCCCCTAACCAAGGAAAACGACGCCATGTTTCGACGACTCAGCCTGCTGTTCGCCATGCTGGCCCTCACGCCGCTCTCGGCCTGCGCCAGCGGTGGCCTGTCCACCCGCGATGACGACAAGTCCTATATCAACGTCTCGCGGGGACCGGTCAACCATACCGACCAGTTCCTCTATGGCTTCTATGTCAACGGCGCCTTCGGCGCCAATGCGCGTGCCTACGGCTGGGATATCGCCGGCACCTGCTGCGTGCGCCTGCCCCGCGTCTGGCGCCCGGGTCTGACGGTCGATATCGAGTACGACCTGACGCTGAATGACGGCAGCGAGCATAACTGGAAGACCAAAAAGGGCGTGCCAGTCGAGCCCTACATGAAGCCTGGCAGCGTGTATGTGCACTTCTTCCCCAACGATGTGATCCGCGTGGTCGTGTCGAACTGGGATCCCAACGGCGAGGGGCACCCGATCCCCTTCCGGTGAATCCGAACAAGCAGCGCAGGAGCGATCGCCCATGAGCCAACCTGTCCAGACCCCGAGCTTGCGCACGCAGTACGCGCCAGCCGCCGACTACTGCCGGCTGACACCTGACGATCAGGATCACCAGATAACGGCGCTGCGGCGCTGAATCCCTTCCCCCCTTTTTTCAAGGAAAACGACGCCATGTTTCGACGACTCAGCCTGTTGATCGCCATGCTGGCCCTCGCGCTGCTCTCGGCCTGCGCCAGCGGCGGACTGTCCACCCGCGATGACGACAAGTCCTATATCAACGTCTCGCTGGGCGCAGCCAACCACACCGGCCAGTATCTCTACGGATTCACCGTCAATGGCGCATTCGGAGCCAATGTGCGCGAGTACGGTGCTGCCGGCCCAGGCACCTGCTGCGTGCGCCTGCCCCGCGTCTGGCGCCCGGGTCTGACGGTCGATATCGAGTACGACCTGTTGATCAACGACGGAAGGGACGACAACTGGAAGACCAAAAAGGGCGTGCCGGTCGAGCCCTACACCAAGCCTGGCAGCGTGTATGTGCACTTCTTCCCCAACGACGTGATCCGCGTGGTCGTGTCGAACTGGTATCCCAACGGCGAGGGGCACCCGATCCCCTTCCCGGTAAACCCGAACAAGCAGCGCAGGAGCGATCGCCCATGAGCCAGCCCGTCCACACCCCGAGCCTGCGCACACAATACGCGCCAGCCGCCGACTACTGCCGACTCACTCCGGAAGAGGAAGATGACCAGATCGACAACTGGCCGTCCTGCCTCCTCCGCGAGAACGGCACCGCTACGAACTGTCACTATGTGGTCAAGGTGGGTCTGTTCTTCGACGGCACGAACAACAATATGAAGCGGGACTACTATGGCATGCCGCCAGAGAAGCGCTGCCACAGCAATATCGTCCGATTGTATTTTGCCCATCCTGATGTCGAGGACAACAATCAGCGGGGCAGCTTCCAGTACTTCCGCTTCTATATGCCCGGGGTCGGCACGCCCTTCCCCGAAATCGGCGAGGACAAGGAAACGCAAGACGGCAAGGCCTTCGCCAAGGGCGGTCAGGCGCGCATCCTGTGGGCCGTGCTGCAGGTCTACAACGCGGTGCACGCAACCGTCTACAAAGGCCTGCCGATGCTAGACGAAGAAGAAATGAAGACCCTAATTCAGGACTATGAGAACAAGGTCTACCATCAGCAGCGGCCGAACCCCGAAGACCCGCCGCTGCGGCGGCGCGACTGGTTCCAGCCCCTGACCGACCGGCTCTCGCAAAAGCTGCGCGAGCGCCTGCTGGCCAGACAGCTGCCGAGCGTGCCGCTGGTCAGCCTGTCGGTGTTCGGCTTCTCGCGCGGCGCGGTCGAGGCGCGGGCCTTCTGCTACTGGTATCAGGACGTGCTGCAGGATGGCCGCTTCCTTGGCACGATCGACACGGAGATCAAGTTCCTCGGCCTGTTTGATTCCGTCGCATCCGTGGGGCCGCCCGCGTCGATGCATGAGCAGTTTGGCCTCTGGATGCTCAGCGGCCATTCGGCATGGGCCGCCGAGATCCTGCAGCCGCTGCCGGCCCTGGTACGGAAGACGGTGCACCTGATGGCCGCGCACGAGGTGCGCATGAACTTCCCACTCACGCGCGTGACGGGGAGCAATGTCGAGGAATGGCTGTTCCCCGGCGTGCATTCGGATGTAGGCGGCGGATATGTGCCGGGGGCGCAGGGGCGTTCCCGCGGCGGCCACGCCTCGCTGCTGTCGCAGATCCCGCTGCTGCATATGTATCGGGCCGCCTTGACGCACGGCGTGCCGTTCGTTCGCTTTGAGAAGATGGCGGAGCGGGTGCGTCGCGACTTCGAAGTGTCGCCGCAGCTGATGTCGGCCTTCAATCTCTATCTGCAGTGCCTGAAGGCCGGCGAGGCGACCGACTACCGCACGCTGGTGTGCAAGCACATGCTGCTCTACTACCGCTGGCGCGCGCGCATGATGCAATACCGTGGCCCGGCCATCTCGGCGTACGCCACCGATCCGCAGGACAAGCAGGACCTGGAAGAGTCGGACACGCGCATGCGCTGGGACCTGCAGTTGCTGGAGCTGCGCGCCGTGCCCAACGCCATGCGCAACGAGCGCGGCGGGCTGGCGCTCTCGCCGCAGGAACGCGCGGGCGCTAACCAGTATCCGGTGACCCTGGCAGAACTGGGCTATCCGCTCACACCCTGGGAGCACTGGGTGCTAAAGATTTTCAATGCCCCCCTCGAGACACGCCAGTTTCCGCACTGGAGCGAGGACGTCTTGCTGGCCGACTACGTGCATGACTCGTTCGCGGGCTTCTACCTGGCTGGCGCCATGACGGAATTCGACCGCGAGGAGGAGTTCCACAGGATGTGCGAGGCGCTGGCCGAAGGCGAGCGCCTCAACAGCTTCCAGCAGCGCCTGTATAACGTGAACCCCTATTGGGCCGATGCCCAAGCGCAGGCCATTCGAGATGGGAAGAAGCCACCTAAGCCAGACAAGCCTCTAGTCTTCCCGGTGATGACCGATGACGATGCGCCGGCGCTGCGGGTCGCCGCAGTTAGGCTTGCCACCAATACCCGGCGCGAGGGCGGGGGGTATTTCAGGCAGCGGTGGGTGTTCATGAAGAAAGTGGAATCGGACGGCTGGGAAAACGAAGCAGAACGGACAACCCCAGCGACAGAATAGCACTGGCCCCGCTACTGCTTTTCTCCTTCCCGGGTACTTCATTGCAGATCGCCAGCCACGCGCGAGTTCGGCCCGAGCGCACCCACCCCAAACCGCACACCTGCGGGCCGCAAACGGCGACCGTGGTCGGGCCGGAAAACCAGGAAATCTGGGTGGATGAGTTCGGCCGCATCAAGGTCCAGTTCCACTGGGACCGGATCGGCCAGCGCAATGCCAATAGTTCATGCTGGGTGCGCGTCGCACAGGCCTGGCAAGGCGATCAGTTCGGGGCGAGCCACCTGCCGCGCATCGGCCAGGAGGTGATTGTCAATTTCACGCACGGCGACCCCGACTGCCCGATCGTCACCGGCCGGGTGCCGAACCGGGTCAACATGCCGCAGTGGACCCTGCCGGACCAGCACGCGCTGTCGGGCTTTCGCAGCAAGGAGCTGTTTGGCGAGCGCCACAACACCTTCCTGCAGGATGACACCGAGGCTCAGATCCAGACGCAGATCGGCAGCGACCACCAGGCCACGATGCTCAGCCTGGGCTACATCGTGCGCGTGCCCGATCACGAGGGTCGGCGCGAGAAGCGCGGCGAGGGGGTCGAACTGCGCACCGATGGCTGGGGCGCGGTACGCGGGGGCGCCGGGCTGTTGCGCAGAGGTGCCAACGTTCGTTTCGATTCACTTCACTCCGCTTCTGGACAAGCTCGCAGTCGAAGAGCTGGAGGGGCTGCTGCAATTGAAGGTGGGCAGTTACCGGTTCGTTGATGGGGAGGTGATTTCCTATAACCGCTTCCCGGCTGATCCGCTCACGCCGTTTGCGGAGCCCTACCGTTACCAAGCGCTGGAGGTGCCGGGCAGCAAATTCCCGGTAAAGGTACAGCTCGACTATATCCGGCCGGGGGCTCAGCCCCCGGAACAGGGTGGTCTGACCTCGACGGTGCTGGCGGAGGTACGCATCAATCGCGATTATCCGGTGCTCACCCAGGAAGAACGCAAGGCGCGGGCACGCGAGATGCCGGTGTCGCTGCGTCAGCGCTACGGCCCGTTGCCGATGAGCGGCGATATGTGCCATCAGGCGGGCAAGTACGTGCCAGTGTTTCCAGATGGGCGGCACTACTCGTGGACCGGCGTTCACGTTGCCCGCCAATATGGCATTCCCCGATGTGCCGGTCAGGGATGAGAAGACTGGTCAAGACGGCTGGGAGCAGGCGTGGCGGGTCCGCGTCGAGTGACGTTCTACTTTTGGCGAAACGCCTCTAACGCGCGGCAAAAGCGTGATCCATCTGGCGCGCCCCGCTTGACCTGCGGCTGGCGTACAACGCTCTGAACCCGGGCGTGCCGCTCTTCGGAGATGCCTTCTATGACGCCGAATTGCAGGCGGCGCGGCAGTTTGCTTACGACTTGCTGCAGACCGTTGGCGCTGGAGGCGTTTCCATCAATGTCGACACCATGGGGAACATCAAGCGGACACGACAAACTCAGGACAATGTGGCGAGCAACTTGATGAAGTTGCGCTTCGCGCGATAGGTAGCGCGGATCTCCTCCAGTTCTCTGCTGAACTCGGCGCGCTCGCCCAGCTTTGCCCGCAGGTTTTCGATGGCCCGCACGATTTCAAATGCCTCGTCATAGCGAGCACTACCCGCGCCGCTCTGGACTGCGACCGGCAGCAGCCGCTGATAGAGGGTAATCGCGTCGCGGGGATGCGTTTTGCCGCGGGCGGCTGCCATCCGGGGCCACAGTTGCGTCGCCACCGCGCCGCCGACAAAGGCGTCCCAGGCGAGGTCGTCCATTTTTTCGGAGAGGAAAAGCTTGACCAGTTCGCTGCGCGTTGGCGTCTGCCAGGATTTGCGCTTCGATTTTGCGGTCGACTCCTCCTCTTTGACAAGCGCCCAAAAGAGCTTGAGTGCCCGCTCCCGGGTCTCGTCATGCAGACCGACGGCCGTAGCAACCTTCATCAAGGCGGGGAACGTGTCGGCCGTCGGATGCATCTCGAAGCGACGCCATGCGAATGTAGAGGCCTGTTCGGATTCGCCGCGATGCAGATATGCGTCGATGCAAAAGTCGAGCAGGCGCGAGTCGGCATTACTGCCCGATTTACGAAGACCTTTCTCGGCCCATGCGAGTCCCTCGTCTGGACGACCGTGCTTCACGCAAAGTTCTGCGACCTGAAGAAAGCGGTACGGACTAGACAGGTCCTTGGCGCAAATTTGGATCAGTGCATCAATGTCGCCGTCAAGCTCCGCCAGGGCTCGCATTGCGTTCTCGAGGGTCAGGCGGTGCGGCTGGAACGACGGACCACGCTCATTGCCCGGGGGTAGCGGAGCAAGGGCTTCCCAGGCTTCGCTGACGAGTTGACGGTAGCGACGCAACCCGCTCTTGCCCAGAGGTTCTGCATAAGCGGGCAAGACATCGTAGAAAGTATCCCATTGTCCTTCCGTCTGCAGGCGGAAAAGCCGCTCGGCAAGCTTCACGGGGTCGGGGCGGGTCTGCTTGCATGCGTCGAGATGGACAGACGCCAGCTCCACGATGCCAGGCATCACCCCGCCGCTGGAATCGTCAATCTGCTCAAGGCTTTCTTCCGCGCCGGCAATTGCCAGTTCGGCGAGTTCGACCACTTGCGCGGCATGCGGCCCGGCAAGCCTCTGGCGCAACATCTCAGCCAGCGACCATAGGCCGTTGCCGTATTCGTCAGCCTCCGTCCAGTCCAACGGCCGGGAGATGCGCGTGAACTGCCGCACGGCAGTTCTCATGCCTGGCAAATCGGTCGCCTGCGCCGAGCGCGCGGCGAATAGCAGCTTGTCGCGTAACGTCCGGTCAAGTTCGACGGCTTCCAGCAGCAGCTCCTGAAGCGCGTCCTTGTCCAGCGTCGCCACGTATTCGCGAATGACATCCCCGTAGGTCTTTCGCTTCTTGCGTGGTTTCCCCTGGGTGGTCTCGTCTGCATGGAACACCTCTTCGCCAGAGTTTTCGAGCCAGGCGAGTGAAACGGCTACCGCGTGCTTGCAGAAAATGCCTTGATCGCCCACCGGACAGCTGCAGGCGTAGGCGAGTGCGCCATCGCCAGCGACGGCCAGTTCGACACGGTAACGGTGCGTTCCGCGTACGCTGGCGCGAACCGCGCCTTCGCGTTCCTCAAGGCGGGACACGACACCTTCATGGAAGTACGCCTTGCCGCGCTCGAACGTCCTGGCGTCGGTCTGCGCCAGGACTTCGGCGAGTGTGAGAATTTCAGCGAGTTCTGCGGGTGCGGACATGGAAACATGACGCCCTGTTGAGGACATGTCGAGACGGACTGCGGATCGGCACGATGATACCTGTCCGAGCGCTGCGGACGCGGTCACGTTGAGGCTGATCTACAGGTTTGGAGGATGCCGGCGTCGAGGAGGCGATTGCTCCGGTGAAAGTCGGCCAGCCCTCGCTCACGCGCCATTGGACAGCGCTGCAGCGCTTAGCGCCAAATCATTCGCGATTTTAGGATCTCTCTTATAGAAATCCGGAGTTTGCCGGGTAGCCTGAAAGGCTACTCCGCGTCATGCGTTGATTGGTATGGAGCTTTGCGCGGGCCCCCGACTTTCGTTGGAGCGCTGCAGCTCGCAGCCATGCGTCAGCGCTTTACCGACGATCTGAAATCGAGAATTGCGTCATGACTACCAATCAGGAACTCACCCCCGCCGAGAAGGTACGGGTCGCGCTGACCAACGTTACCCACGAGCCAAAGATCGAGGGTTGCGTGGACTG